>JAABTM010000349.1 GCA_011389855.1 Desulfobacteraceae bacterium | reverse complement strand
CGGCGCCGACCCGGACCCGGAGGGTCGAGGCCTCCCCGCCCCCCAGGGGCGAAAAGAGGTGGACCATCAACACATCCCGGGTCCGGCCGGGTTTGTCGTAGACGAAATTCAGACGGCGGTCGCTTCCGCCCGGTCCGATCCGTTTGGCGAATCGTTTGAGATAGGGGGATGGCCCCCCGCCGGCGTGATTGATGTACCAGCGGATGCCGGGGGGGGAATCGAGCCGGACCCGTTTTCGCCCCAGGGTGAGCGGCGGCAGGTCGATTTCGCCCCGTTTGCCGGCGATGCTGATCCGGTAAAACAGGCGGCCATCCAGGTAGAGAGTGGCCCGGACCGGCGAGGCCGCCTGTCGCAGGAAAAAAAGGGAGGGCCGGACCGTTCTCCGGCCGCCGGCCATGGCCCGGAAGGTGAGCGGGATCTCCCGATTGGCCGGCAGCCGGCGGTAGATCGACGCCAGTTGCTCCTCCCGGATCGATTCCCCCGGTTCCCTTGGCGTGAAGAGATACCGGCCCCGCCAGGCGTTTTCCGGGACAAAGGATTCCCATTCATAGTTGCCGGCTTCCAGCTCCGGTTTGATCTCCGGCGGGCGGGACTGGACGGTCAGGATCAGGGACCGGTTGTCCAACACAAGCCGGTCGTGGCCCACTGGCCGAAAGCTGAACCAGGTCGGCCGCCGGTCTTCGGCCCGCAGGGGATAGGCATGGTAATCGTCGGGAACCTGAACATCCTTCTGCATCCCGTACAGCCGGTTGTAGGCCGATACCATGACCGGGCTCTCCGATGCAAACCGGATTCGGGCGACTTCTTTGGCGAGATTGAAAAACCGGGTGGTCGGTTCCGAGACAAGGCTCTCCGACAGATTCCCGGAGAGCCAGTCGAGACGGGTCGTTTCGGCCGAAACCGGGATGATTCCCTCCCCGATGACGGCATTGGCCATATCCAGGAGCTGGTATCGGACGGTGGGGTCGCCCGCCGGGAAACCGACGGCCCCTTCCGGGGGCTGGAAGAGGCGCAGATCGACCCGGAACGGGGTGGGATCCTCTCCCCAGTGGGCAATATCGTACACCACCGGGGCCCCCGGACCGATGCGGTACGTCCGGACCCGGAAGGGGTCGGGGGTGATCTCCTCGGCATCGCCGTCTGTTATCAGAAAGACCCGAATCACGATGTCCCGGCTGGTTTCGATCTCGATCAGCCCCCCTTTGAAGGTCCCTTCGATCCCGGTCCGGTCGCCGGACCAGAAGTGATCCCGCACGCTGCGCTGGGAGGCGGTGGGACCGAACCACCGAAGGCGGAGCCGATCCTGATCGGTCCCGGCGGTCCGGCCCTCCAATCCCCGGATCGCCAGGCGAATGGTCCCGCCCCCTTCGGGGATGGGGAGGATGCCCCGGTGGAACCGGTTCACCAGAAGACCCTGGGGGGGTATGGGGGTCTCCCGGACCGGATCGCCTTCGACCTCCCGGATGGTATAGAGTTCCCGGTCGATGTAATCGACGGCCTCGACCCCCAGCGGCCCCAGGGGCTGCCACATATGGTGGAGGACGTGGTATTTTTCCCGTTCGGTCAGCAGATCGGGGGGATAGAGATTGCCCCGGGCCAGGAACGTCTTTTCCCGGCCGCTCAGGCGCCGCCACAAGTATCCTAGTTTTCTTTCAGAGACCTTTTCTTCGGTATAGGCCCGTATCAGTACGTCCCGGATCAGGGGGTCTTTCCACTCCAGCCTGAACAGGATGTAGGCCGGTTCGGGCCGGGGGGCGCCTTCGGGTCCGGGGCCGGATCCGAAGTCGGGGTAGTTGTCGAAATTGACGAACATCGTTTTCCCGTCGGCGGGGATGATCGCTTTGTCCAGGTAAAACCGGGGCGCCGCCCGATCTCCGGTTTGCGGGTCATGATAGAGGGTGAGGCCGGTATAGTGATGATATCCCTCTTCGGCCAGAATCCGGCCGTTCCCGTCTTCTATACGGTAGCGGAGCTTGTACCAGAAGCGCTGCTCTATGTCGTTTTGAATCGAAGGGGGGAGCCCGGCATTGGTGAGCACTTTCACCAGCCGGGCGGCCGGAGCCAGGGGAAAGCGGAGCCAGGCCGGTTCATCGTCTTCCGGAAGGATATAGCCGGTGGCCACCGCCGATGCGGCGATTTTTCCCGTCAGCTCGGATTCAGGGCGGGACGCCGGCCTGGGCCCGAAGGTCGGAATGCCGGTCCGGTAGATATAGATGACCAGCAGCAGCAGTATGGTGAGAAGGACCGTCCGCCTCATGGCGCGGCTCCGTGGATGAGCCATGGGGAGCGGTTTTCGATGAACCGGGCGATGGTCGCCTCTTTATCGGGACCGGCGCCGATCCGATGGGTCCGGGTGAAATTGAGCGGCGACAGGTTGGCGACCATCAGCAGCCGGCCGTCGGGTGTCGAATCGGTGTGGATCAGCAAAAATCCCTGTCGGGTGTCGAGGTCGATGAATCGCCGGAACCGCCATTCGGGCCGGCGATCGACGATGGTTTTGAGCACCACCAGATCCTGTTTCTCCACGTAGTCGATGATCCTTTCGTAAAGGGTTCCCGGAACGCGCCGTCCGGTCTCCCAGAGGGCCTCGTTGAGGAGATAATCATGGATATAGCCCCGTGTGGTGGGGATCTCCGCCGCATCGAATGTCAGATCCTGGAGCCGGTTGTCCGTCTGCTGGCGGAAGGAGGCCCGGATCTCCGGGGTGATCCAGAGGATGGCAAAGGCGTTGCCGGCGGTCTGGTCGAGGTAGCGGGACTGGGTCGTGCCGCCGACCTCGTATCCCGCGGTCTCCGGGGCGCCGTCCACGAAGCGGACGTGGAGACGATCCGCCCTGAATACCGACAGGAGATCTTCCCCCAGGGGCGGCAGGCGATCGACGTTGCGGATCCCGTTCCGGAAGGCGACCAGCAGATCCGCCCCCGGGTTGGGCCGGTCCTGGCTGACGCCCAGGGCCCGGGACTGGAGAACCATAATCGGGCGCTCCGACCTTTCCCGGAGCAGCACCTGGTGGAAGAGGTTGAACAGGTTTTGCTGGTTCTGCATGCGGATGACGTCCGCGCTCCCATCTAAATTGGTGTCTTTGTGGGCGCCGGAGATGAGGAGGGCGACCCCTTCCAGCCGCTCGAAGAGCGACAGGCCGAACTCGAAGGCGTTGATCTCGAAGATCGGCCGTGGGACTTGAACCGCATAGCCGTTGCTCTCGCCCAGGCGGAGGACGTAGGTTCCCCAGTACCGGTTGTTGTCGCCATCTTTCCGGGAATCCTTTGGGGCGGTTTTTTCCATGAGCAGGAGGTAGTCCCGGCCGGAGGGTTTGTGGCGGTAGCGGATCAGGTCGTATCCCAAAGTCGCGGCCGCGCCGGAGACGGCCCTCAGTTCAGCCGCGCCCTGTGCCGTCCAGATCCCGTCGCGGTATTCCGAAGCAGCCAGGCGAAACATGGGGGTCAGGATCTCCTGGTCGAAAAAGAGGAGTTCCGACAGCTTCGGGGTCCGGTATTTTCCGGACCCCTTTTCCGCGATCCGCTGTTTGCCCGACAGGACCTGTTCGTGGAGATATCCCTCGATCCGCTGGTCCCGGATTTCCACGGGGGTGTCGTAGGCGGCGAAGGATGGAGTATAAAAGAGCTTCAGGATATCGGCCCGTTTCAGATAGAGTTCGGCAAAGCCGGAGGGGGCGGCGGCCCGCTGGATGTTCGCGCCGGGCGGCGCCTGCCACCGGATGGGGAAATCCCCCAGGACCCTTTCCAGTACCTTGAGGCGGAGGCCGGGCGGCAAAGTCCTTTTGACCCATAGGGCGGTTTCAGGGGCCGCCGGGTCGAGATCCGATGGGCCGGAACGCCATCCGAACCATGCCCGGAGCCGCCCCGGCGTGTACCCCCTCACCTGAAGGGCGTTGGATGGGGCGGCGACCCGGTGAAACGCATGGAAAAAGGTCCGGGGATCGACGGATTCGGGGCCGTCCGGCCCCTGATCGCCGAAGGCGCCGCCGGCCGCGGCCAGAGTCCGGGCCGCCATCATCCGGAAAAGCGCCTCCCCGGCCGCCAGAGCGCCTTTCTCGGCAATCGGCGCCGGCATTTCGACCCCGAGGCGGTTGTCCGTTTCAATATCGATGACAAAGATCCCCCGGTTCTCCACGGCGTCGGCGGAAGGGGATGCCGATTCCCGCAGGTAGAGGTACCGATCCTCCACCAGGGAGAGCGTGTAGCCGACGGCCGACAGGTAGGATCCCGCCCTTTGCAGGGCATCGGGGCTTCCGCTCCCCGCATAGGCCAGGAGCTGACGGATTCCCTGGGAAAAGCCTTCGATCTCGCCGGGATGGGGAAGGCGGCCGGAGGGGTCGAGACCGCCCTGGTAAAGGCGGACTTTGTCCGCCTGTATCATCTCCGGCAGGGAGGCGTCGGAATGCAGGAGGACGGGCCGGGCCGACGCCCGGTCCGGCGGCGTCGATGTGATCCAGAAAGGGGAAAGCAAGGTCAGGCCGAACCCCGCGGCGCTGGCCAGGACGATGGCGGTGAAAGAGGTCTGGATGGTGGCCCGGGTGATGTTGGCGGCCATCTCCTTGTCGAACATCTTGATGGCCAGAAGGCTGGGCAACAGATACCCGAATCCGTAGTAGTCGGTGATCTTTTTTTCCGGAAAGAAGGCCAGCATGAGGTGGGCCAGCAGGAATTTATAGATGTAACTGACGGTGAAAAACAGGAGGATCTTCCGCGCCCCCTCGATGGTGGTCCGCTTCAGGGCCGGCAGCCGCAGCGCCAGGGCGACGGCGGCGAGCACCACGAAGGTCTCCACGAAGGACGCCGCGATCTTCATGGGCTGGTACCATAAAAGGGCGATGAGGGAGGGAATGAGGATCCCGCTGTACTCCCAGCCGTAGTGGAGGTTCATGTGGGAGGCGATAAAGGCCGTGGTCAACAGAATAATGTAAGCTTTGGGCGCCGCCAGCATGGAGGTGGCGATGTCCTCGTACATGTACCCCAGGTTGCTGATGGAGAAATTGGTCCATTCCATGAGCCCGAACCGGATAATGACCCAGGTCAGGGTCAGGGTGACGCCAAAGGGAAGATCGGAAGAG
>JAABTM010000348.1 GCA_011389855.1 Desulfobacteraceae bacterium | reverse complement strand
GGGGCGGGGCTACGAAGACACGGACGCCTTTGTGATCGAAACCAACGTGGCTTATCAAATGCGGCCCCGAACGAACCTGTCCCTGCGCATCAACCGGGCCCAGCGCGGATCGCCGGATAGAGAGGCGGCCTCATATATCGACTCCCTGATCGGCGTGTATGCGATCCAGGGAATCGGCGAACGGTTCGAGGTCGGCGCGGACGCGGAATGGAACAATCAGGATTACCAGGATGAATACGCCACTTTTCCGGAAAAATCCTACAACACGTACAACGCCCGGTTGCGGGCGTCCTGGAATCTGAGGCGGTGGCTGTCCGGCGGGGTCGGATATACCTTCCAGTCGAAAAACGCCAGCGACAACGCCTACGCCAGCGATGAGTACGACAACTCCATTTTGTGGGCGGCGATCAAAGGAAAATTTTAGCGGCGGCCCCTGCGTTGCTGGTTCTCCCCGGTGCATGGCTTTTCCGTCTTGCATTTTCTCTTTAAAGTTTCTATAAAGAGAGTTTAATGAAGAATAAACGCCATGCTTCGGACCCCCACGCGGTTCCGAAAACAGGGAAGGGGAGAAAATGAGACGGCTGATGTATCGAGGGTTGTTTTTTGGGCTGGCCTTATGTTCGATTTTGGGGAGCGGGTGCGCCCCCATGCAGCCCGGGGAAGTCGTGCGTGTGATCAATGTATCCGACGGCGGCCGGCATGATATCGACGAGGACCAGTGGGAACGCATTGCCGAAATAAAGGCGTCCGAGAAGAAATCGGATATCGGGATCGATAAGGTCATCGAGGGCACCCCCAATTATTCGGTGACGGAGTACCTTGAACGCTATCCCGACGCCAACGATCCCGGCGCCCGGGATTTCAAGGTGGGCGGATACGACGTTTTGGACATCATCGTTTATGAGGAGGAGGATCTTTCAAGGGAATCCGTTCCCGTAAGCGCCGAGGGCTATATCTCCTTTCCGCTCATCGGGCGTTTGGAGATCGCGGGAATGACCACCTCCGAGATCGAAACTCTGATTTCCGACCGGCTGGCGGAAGGCCAGTTTATTCTCGACGCCCATGTGTCGGTCACGGTGCGGGAATACCGCAGCAAGCAGTTCATGGTGCTGGGGGCCGTGAAGCAGCCGGGCGCGTATCCCATCCAGGGCCGGGAGCGTGTTCTGGACGCCGTATCAAAGGCCGGCGGCGTCGATGTTGAACAGGCCGGCAAAGAGGGAATGATCATTCGCAACCAGAGTTCAGATGCGTCCCCCGAAAACAAGATCGTCATCCGCGTTGAATTGCCGAAACTCCTTAAAGGCGGCGACCAGACGTCGAATATGCTGCTTTACGACAAGGATCTGCTCTATATTCCAAAAGCCGAAAACTACTATATCATCGGGCAGGTCCGGAACCCTGGCTCCTATCCCTACATGGACAGGGAAATCACCCTTGTCGAAGCCATCAGCCGCGCCGGCGGATTCACGGAAATCGCGGCCCGGAACCGAACACGGATCGTGCGGGTGGAAGACGGCGGCGAAAAAATTATCGAAGTCAAGGTGGACGCCATCACCGAGACAGGTCGAAAGGCACAGGACGTTAAACTGAAACCCGGCGATGTGATCGTCGTTCCGGAAAGCCTCTTCTGATAATGGAAACGACAAACGAAAAGCCCGTTGAACTGAGAGATTATCTGCGCGTACTCGCCAGACGCCGCTGGACCATCATGGCCATTTTTTTCCTGGTGGTTCTTCTGACGGCCGTCCACACCTTTACGGAGACACCGATTTACAAGGCATCGGCCCGGATCGTCATCGAAAAGGAAAACCCCAATGTGGTCTCCATTAAAGAGGTCATGGCCGTAGACTCCACCGGCACTGATTATTACCAAACGCAATACAAGATAATCGAAAGCCGGGCTGTCGCCAGGTCTGTGATCCAGCGGCTCAACCTCGAACAGAGCGAAGAATTTTTTCCGCCGCCCAAAACCGATTTGGTTTCAAAGTTTAAAAGCGGCGTTCGAAACGCCATCGAGGTAGTGGGCGATTTTTACGCCAAACAAATCCAGTCCCTCCTCAGGACGGGCCAGGCCGCCGAGATGCCGGGGGCGCCGGAAGCAGCGAATTCGCTTAAAGATGGCTATGGCATCGACCCTGAACTGATTTCCAAATTCATCGACCGCGTTCAGGTGGAACCGATCCGGAACAGCCGGCTGGTCGACATCGGCATGGAGGGAAGAGATCCGGTCATGGCGTCGCGCATGGCCAATGAGGTGGTGCGCGCCTATATCGACCAGAACCTGGAAACGAAACTCCAGGCCGCCAAGGATGCCGTGAGATGGCTCACCGAGCGAATCGATGAGGAACGAAAAAAAGTTGAGGCGGCGGAAAACGCTCTTCTCCAATATAAAAAAGAGAACGAGATCATCACCGATTTTTCAAGCGATTCCGAGAATATCACCGCGGAAAAGCTGGCCCGCCTGAACGAACAGGCTATTGATGCCGAATCCCGGCGCGTTGAAGCCGAAACCCGGTACCGGCAGGCGCTGGCCCTGAAAGACAACCCCGACATGCTCGACTCCATCCCCGAAGTTCTCTCCAACGAACTGGTCCAGGGGATCAAAAAGATGGAGGTGGATCTCTACAACCGGATGTCGGAACTGTCCAAAAAATACGGCCAGAACCATCCCAAGATGGTGGCGATTGAGTCGGAACTCGTTGACTTGAAGGGCCGCAAGGCCCAGGAGGCGCAACGGGTCATCAATTCCCTTCGCAACGAATACCAGCTCGCCCTGGCCGGGGAGCGGTCCCTCAAGCGGGCACTGGAGGGTCAGAAACAGGAAAGTCTGGATCTCAATCAAAAGGCGATCCGATACAGTGTGCTCCAGCGGCAGGCCGAAAGTTCCAAGCAGATGTACGACCTGCTCATCAAGCGATTCAAGGAGACCTCCCTGACCGAAGAGATGAAGACCGGCAACATCCGGGTCATCGACGAAGCCCAGGTTCCTGGCGATCCTATCAAGCCGAGGAAAAAACGAAACCTTCTTCTGGGCGTTGTCCTGGGGGCGATGCTGGGAGTAGGACTGGCTTTTCTGCTGGAATACATGGACAACACCGTAAAACTGCCGGAAGAGCTGCGGGACCATTTTGATATTCCATTTCTGGGTTTGGTGCCGGCATTCGACGCTCGGGATAGTAAGGATGGATATGCCGGCGATCTCATTGCCCTTCATTCCCCTACGTCTACGCCCAGCGAGGCATTTCGCAGCATTCGGACCGCCATTCTGTTTTCCTCGCCGGATGTAAATCCTCAGGTGACCCTGGTCACCAGCGCCGGGCCCGACGAGGGCAAATCCCTCTGCACCGCCAACCTGGCGGTGACAATGGCAAGGGCCGAATCCCGGACGGTGCTCATCGACTGCGACATGCGCCGGTCGCGGCTGCCCTATCTTTTCGGCATACGGAGGGAGACGGGATTATCCTCCGTCATCGTGGGCGCTTCACAACTTGAAGATGAAATCGTTTCATCGGGAGTGGAGAATCTGGACATCATCCCATGCGGCCCCATGCCCCCCAACCCCGCGGATCTTCTGGGGTCCAGCAGGATGGCCGCCATTCTCGATACGCTTCGAACACAATACAAACGAATTATCCTCGACTCGCCGCCCTTGGCGGCGGTTTCCGACGCCGGCATCCTTTGTCAGAAAACCGACGGCGTCGTGGTGGTGATCCAGGCGGGGGTAACCCCACGAAAACTTGTGGAAAACTCCGTCAACCAACTTCGCCTGGTCGGCGCCCACATCCTGGGCGCCGTGCTCAACGGCGTGGATGTCCAGCGGGATGCTTACTACTATTCAGGCTATTATTATGGAGAATACGGCGCGGAGTTGAATAAGAAAAAGCGAAAGCAACAGCGTCGTTTGGTGAGCCGGGCTCAACGGAAATAGGAGGTGTCCGGGCTCGATAATCAATATCTAAAAGCCTCCCTTGGGAGGCTTTTTTTTATGCCATGATCAAACCTTTATCCAATAGCGCCCGGGCGCTCGTGATCGCCGTCGCCGTCTGCGCCGTCTTTCTCGTCCCCATCCTGACGGGCCTGTCGCCGTCCTTTTTCGACGCCCTGGAACGCAAAACCCGGGATCTCCGCTTCCAGCTCCGGGGGCCGGCGCCGTCGTCCGGCGACGTGGTCATCGTGGCCATCGACGACCGGAGCATCGAGGCTTTGGGGCGCTGGCCGTGGCCGCGGTTCGTGATGGCGGAACTCGTCCATACCCTGGCTTCCGGCGGCCCCGCGGCCATCGGCATCGACCTGCTCTTCTCCGAGCCCGAGGCCAATCCGGAACTGGCCAAGGTCCGGGATCTGATGGCCGCCTACCAGGGGCTGGGCCTGCTCACCGACGATATGCGATCCCAGGCCTTTTTCGAGGAGATGGTCGAGGCCCTGGAAACCGCCGACAACGACGATTACCTGGCGGCGGTCCTTCACCGGGCGGGGAACGTCGTTCTGCCCATGGCCTTCGTGGCCGGCGCCCCCCCGGCGGGGTCTCCGGACCCGCTCTTCCTGGAAAAAGGCGCCCTGCCTGGCGCCGCGGCGCAGACGGCCGCCGCCGGTCCGCCCGATTTCGACCGCATCCTCTTGCCCATCCCGCAATTGGGGGAAGCGGCCCGCCGACTGGGATTCGTCAACGTGTTTCCGGACCCGGACGGGGCCGTGCGCCGCATCCGAACCGTGATTCCCTATCGCGGCAAACCCTTTGCCGCCCTGTCCGTTCAACTGGCCCGGGCCGGATCCCGACAGGGAGATGACTCGACGCTGCCCGCCGTTTTTCATCTCAATTATTACGGCGCCCATGGCGCCGTTCCCACCTATTCCATCGTCGATGTCCTGACCGGGGCGGTTCCCGCCGATACATTTGAAGGCAAACGGGTGCTCATCGGCGGGGCGGCGGTGGGGCTTGGCGACCATTATCCGGCCCCCTTCGCCTCCTATTTCTGGGGCGTGGAGATCCATGCCACGGCCATCGACAATCTGCTGACGGGCCAATATCTCCGTCGGCCGGAATGGCTCGGTTATGTCGATGCCTCCATCCTGCTCATCCTCGG
>JAABTM010000077.1 GCA_011389855.1 Desulfobacteraceae bacterium | reverse complement strand
CGATATCTACCTGCAGAAAAAGAAGTGCGGGGTCTGCAAGAAAATCTGCCCCACCGAGGCTGTGGATTTCGACCAGACCGAAACGACCCAGACCTACAACGTCGGGTCGGTGGTCCTGGCCCCCGGCTTCAAGCCCTTCGATCCGTCCGCCTTCGACACCTACAACTATGCGAACCTGCCCAACGTGATGACGGCCATGGAGTTCGAGCGGATCCTCTCCGCTTCCGGCCCCACCACCGGACACCTCATCCGCCAGTCCGACCACAAAGAGCCCAAAAAGATCGCCTGGTTCCAGTGCGTCGGCTCCCGGGACATGAACCGGTGCGACAACGCCTACTGCTCCTCGGTCTGCTGCATGTACGCCATCAAGGAGGCGGTCATCGCCAAGGAGCACGCGGGAGACGATCTGGACTGCACCATCTTCTACATGGACATGCGGACCCACGGCAAGGATTTCGAGCGGTTCTACAACAACGCCCAGGAGAAGGGCGTCCGGTTCGTTCGCAGCCGGGTCCACACCATCAACCCGGTCATTGACAGCGATGACCTGGAAGTGCGGTATGTGGCCGAGGACGGCGAGTTGATCGACGAGACCTTCGATCAGATCGTCCTCTCCATCGGTCTCCAGGCGCCCCGGGAACAGGTCGAACTGGCCCAGAAGCTCAACCTCGACATGACCAAGGGCCAATTCTGCAAGACGGACACCTTCGAACCGGTAACCACCTCCCGGGACGGGATTTTCGCCTGCGGCGCCTTCCAGGGGCCCAAGGACATCCCCCAGTCGGTGGTGGACGCCAGCGCGGCGGCATCGGCGGCCGGCGAAATCCTGACGGGCGCCCGCAACACCCTCACCAGGGAACGTGAACCGGTTCCAGAGACGGATGTGATCAACGAGCGGCCCCGGATCGGCGTCTTCGTCTGCCGGTGCGGAATCAACATCGCCGGCGTGGTGGACGTCCCCTCGGTGGCCGAATACGCCGAAACCCTCCCCTATGTGGAGTACGCCACCGACAACCTCTACTCCTGCTCCCAGGACACCCAGGAGGCCATAGCCCAGGTCATCCAGTCCAAGAACCTGAACCGGGTGGTGGTGGCGGCCTGTACGCCCAAAACCCATGAACCGCTCTTCCAGGAGACCCTCATCGACGCGGGCTTGAACAAATATCTCTTCGAGATGGCCAATATCCGGAATCAGGACTCCTGGGTTCACAAGAACAACCCGAAACTGGCCACCCAGAAGGCCAAGGATCTGGTCCGCATGGCGGTCTCCAAGGTGGGCCTGATGCAGCCCCTCAAGGAGGCCGAACTGGCGGTCAATCCCACCGCCCTGGTCATCGGCGGCGGCGTCTCCGGCATGACGGCGGCCCGGAGCCTGGCCCGTCAGGGGTACGAGACCCACATTGTTGAAAAAAGCGATCACCTCGGGGGCCAGGCCCTCAACCTCTACCACACTTCCGAAGGCGCCGACGTCCGTGAAAAAGTCGCGTCCCTGGCGGCCGAGCTGGAAGGCAACGACCGCATCCACCTCCATCTCAACAGCACCTTGTCGGGCGTGGAAGGCTTTGTGGGAAGTTTCAAGACCACCCTCAATGAAAACGGCGGAGAAACGGCGGTGGAACACGGCATCGCCATCATGGCCACCGGCGCCGCTCCCCTCCAGCCTTCCGAATACCAGTACGGCCAGGACCCGCGCATCCTCACCGCCCTGGAACTGGACAAAAAATTCATGGAAGACGACCCCGCCCTCAAGGAGATGGGCGCGGCGGTGTTCATCCAGTGCGTGGGCTCCCGGGAGCCGGACCGGCCCTACTGTTCGCGGGTCTGTTGCACCCATTCTGTGGACAGCGCCATCGAGCTGAAGCGCCGGAACCCGGACATGAACGTCTTTATCCTCTACCGGGACATCCGGACCTACGGCGAAAAGGAATACCTCTACCAGGAGGCCCGGGAAGCGGGGGTCATTTTCGTCCGGTTCGACCTCGAGAACAAACCCGAAGTGATCCTCGACGGGGACCGGCTCGTGGTCCGGACCATCGACCACGTCCTGGGCCGGCCCATGGAGATCGAAGCCGATCTGGTGACGCTGGCCACCGCCGTCATTCCCAATACGGACGAAAAACTGGCGAATTTCTTCAAGGTCTCCCTCAACGACGACGGGTTTTTCGTGGAACGCCACGCCAAGCTGGGGCCGGTGGAGTTCGCCACCGACGGGGTCTTCCTCTGCGGCCTGGCCCATTACCCCAAGCCCATCGACGAATCCATCGCCCAGTCCCGGGCCGCCGCCTCCCGGGCGGTGACCCTCCTGTCCCGGGAGACGATCCACACCAGCGGCCAGGTGGCCGAGATCAGCCCGGCCCTGTGCAGCCAGTGCGGCGTCTGCGTTTCCATCTGCCCCTATTCGGCGCCGACCTTCCGGTCCGCCGAAGAGCGGTTCTGGCCCGAAAAGGCCGAGATCAACCCGGTGCTCTGCAAGGGGTGCGGGCTGTGCGTGGCCTCCTGCCGGTCCGGCGCCATCCGGCTTAAAGGGTTTGACAACGATCAGATCTTCGAACAGATCTTCGCGCTCAACGAAGCGGTATAATATAAGGAGAAGCAACATGTCGGAATGGGAACCGAAAATCGTCAGTTTCTTGTGCAACTGGTGCTCCTACGGCGCGGCCGACCTGGCCGGCGTCAGCCGGATGGAGTACCCGCCCAACATCCGGGTCATCCGGATTCCGTGCACCGGCCGCATGAGTCCCAAGTTCGCCCTGGCGGCCCTTCGGGAAGGAGCCGACGGCGTCTGGGTCTCCGGGTGACATCCCGGCGAATGCCATTACCTGGAAGGTAATTACTACGCCCGCCGGAAATTCACCCTGCTCAAGGATCTCCTGGAATACATGGGGATCGAACCGGGACGACTCCATTTTTCCTGGATCTCGTCCGCCGAATCCACCAAATTCGCGAAGGTGGCCCAGGAGGTCTCGGACAAAGTCAAGGCCCTGGGACCCAACGATCACTTCGCCAAGAAAGAGCTGAAAGTCGCCTAATCATGATAGCGTACACCGATAAAATTCAGGAAATCGCGCGACGCCTTCTCAAGGACTGCAAGGTGGAGACGGTCATCGGCTTCCGGAAAGGCTCCGTGCCGATGATGAACGAACCCTGCTTCATCACCAGCGCCGACGCGGCCGATGGGTTGGTCTGGGACGGCAACTGCGGCATCAATCTGGCCAACTACCTGACGAACCGGAAGGAAAAGATCGCCGTCTTCGCCAAGGGCTGCGACTCCCGCAACATCGCCAATCACATCATCGAAAACAAGATCGACCGGGAGCAGCTGTACATCGTCGGGGTCCCCTGCCAGGGAATGATCGAAAAACGGCGCATCAGGCAGATGGCCCCCGGCGAGATCACCGAGGCGACCGAAGACGGGGACGAGATCCGGGTCAAGGGCCGGGATTTCGAAGAAGTCTACAACCGCGACGAGGCGCTCCAGAAAAACTGCGCCGTTTGCGTCCACCGCAACCCGGTGATCCACGACGAAATGGTCGCCGACGAGGTGGAAGAACAGACCGATGTGGACCGGTTCGCCGATGTCCGGGAGATCGAGGCCATGAGCCCCGAAGAACGGCGGGTCTTTTTCCGGAAGCTCCTGGAGCCCTGCATCCGCTGCTACGCCTGCCGCAACGCCTGCCCCTTGTGCTACTGCCCCACATGTTTCGTGGACGAATCCCAGCCCCAGTGGGTGGGCAAGAGCCAGAACCCCACCGACATCTGGACCTTCCACTTCCTGCGGGCGTATCACTGCGCCGGCCGCTGCACCGACTGCGGGGCCTGCGAGCGGGCCTGCCCGGTGGGCATCAACATGCGACTCCTCACCAAAAAGCTCAACAAGGACGCCTTCGACCAATGGGGCTGGGAAGCCGGCTTGAACCTGGAGGAACGGCCCCCGCTGGACACCTATCGGCCCAATGATCCCGAGGAGTTCATCAAATAGCGTCCGATCATCAACGTCATCAGACCTAAGCGAAGGCAAAACGATATGAAGTGCATTAAAATCGATAAAAATGAGTGGGCCGGGGGCCTGGAAGCGGCCGCCTCCACCTACCGGCTCTTCGGGCCGGTCAAGGAGGACGAATTCTACGAATTCAAGGCCCTGGAAGAAGGGCGGGCCCCGGACGCCGCCGCCATGGCCGTCCGGAACACCCGGACGTCGCCCCGGTCGGTGGTCTATCCCCAGGCCGAAGTGCTGTTCGAATACACCACCGACGAGCGTGATCCCGACGCCCACGTCATGAAAGAGCCGGAGAGGGAAGAAAAGCCCCGGGCCGCCATCGGCATCCGGCCCTGCGACGCCTATTCCTTTGTCCTGGTCCGCAACAACTTCGAAAGCCCGGAATACCAGGATGTCTACTGGCTCCGGAACTACGAGGAGACCACCTTCATCGGCCAGGCCTGCCACGATCCGTGCAGCACCTGCTTCTGCACCACCGCGGGCTGCGGCCCCTTCCACGAAGAGGGGCTCGACGTGCTTCTGGCGGACGCCGGCGACCACTATGCCGCCAAAGTGCTCACCGACAAGGGCGAAACCTTCATGAAGGCCGCGGGGTGGGGCGACGAGATCGACTTCCCCGACGAAGAGTGGGAAGGGTGGAAAACGGCCGCCGGGGAGAAGATCGTCTCGGAGGTGCCCACCGACCGGCTGGCCGACATCGACACCCTGGCGCTCCATGACGCCGATTTCTGGGACGATGTAGCCTTTTCCTGCATCAACTGCGGAACCTGCACCTACCTGTGCCCCACCTGCTGGTGCTTCGACATCCAGGACGAAAACAAGGGCAGGGAGGGGATCCGGTACCGGTGCTGGGATAGCTGTATGTTTCCAATCTTCACCCTCCACGGGTCCGGGCACAACCCCCGGGACGCCAAGACCCAGCGGGTGCGGCAGCGGTTCATGCACAAGCTCAAATACTTTGTCGACCGGTACGAGGCAGGCATCCAGTGCGTGGGGTGCGGCCGGTGCGTCCAGCACTGTCCGGTGAACATCGACATCCGTAAAGTCTGCAACCTGATGAACAGCTTCGGCGAAACCGAGAGCTGCTCCGTCGCCTGATCGGAAGGGGGAACAACCGTGAAGAATCCATATTATCCGTACCCGGTTCGCATCGACGACATCGTCGTGGAGACCGAGGATAAAAACCTGAAGACCTTCAAATTCTCCTTCCTCAACCCCGAAGACGAGGAGAAGTTCGCCTACCGGCCCGGCCAGTTCGCCGAGCTGTCGGTGACCGGCCTGGGGGAGATCCCCATCGGCATCGCCTCCTCCCCCACGGAGAAGGGGTTCGTCAAGTTCACCGTCAACAAAGTGGGCAAGGTGACCACCCATCTCCACCGGATGAAGGTGGGCGACATCATGGGCATCCGCGGCCCCCTGGGCAACTGGTACCCCTGGGAGAACCTGAAGGGCAAGAACGTGGTGATCATCGGCGGCGGGTTCGCCTTCACCACCCTCCGGTCCTCCATCATTTATATGCTGGAAAACCGGGAGGACTTCGGCGACATCCACGTCATCTACGGCGCCCGGTCCCCGGGCATGCTCCTCTACCGGGACGAGCTGGCCGAATGGGAAAAGCGGGACGACATCAACATGCACATCACCGTGGACGCCGCGGACGACCCGGACTGGAAATACAATGTGGGGTTCGTGCCCACCATCACCGAGGAGAAGGCGCCGGAGGCGGACGAGAACACCTACGCCATCGTCTGCGGGCCGCCCATCATGATCAAATTTACCCAGCCGGTGCTCGACAACCGGGGATACGGCCACGACCACATCATCATGTCCCTGGAAAACCGGATGAAGTGCGGCATCGGCATGTGCAGCCACTGCAACGTCGGGCCGGTCTTCGTCTGCAAGGACGGCCCGGTCTTCACCCTGGACCAGCTCAACCGGCTGCCCAAGGAGTATTAACGACTCGAATCCATTTAGGGAAAGGCGCTTGCTTTTTTCATATTGACATTCAAATAAGAATACGATAAAAATGTGCCTTTATTGAAAATGGACTGTAGGCTGAGGCCATTAGGATAGAGAAGACAGGAAAAACACTTAAAGGAGGATCTTTCAAATGCCAGAAGTAGAATTTCAAGGGAAGACGTTTAAAGTTGATGAGGACGGTTTCATCGACGATTATAACAACTGGAGCCAGGAGTGGGTTCAGTTCGTCAAGAAGGAAGAGGGCATCGAGGAACTGACCGACGAGCACAACAAGGTCATCGACGTGCTCCGCGAGTACTATGAGAAAAACGGCATCGCCCCCATGGTCCGGGTGCTCTCCAAGGTGACCGGCTTCAAACTGAAGCACATCTACGAGCTGTTCCCCAGCGGACCCGGCAAGGGCGCTTGTAAGATGGCCGGCCTTCCGAAACCCACCGGATGCGTCTAATCCCGTATCTTTAAGATTTTTGTCGCGTGACGAAAAAAGCCCTGCTGTTCAGCAGGGCTTTTTTACATTGGAGGGGGCGCCATGATCCTGGACGTTAAAACAACGGATAAAACCCAGCTCATCGACATCACCGCCAAGGTGGAAGATGCGGTCCGGTCCGAAGGCATCGGGGAAGGGCTCTGTATGGTCTACTGCCCCCACACCACCGGGGCGGTCACCATCAACGAGAGCGCCGACCCCAGCGTCAAGGAGGACATCCTGATGATCCTCAATCAGGTCGTCCCCTGGAAGGCCGACTACCGCCACGGGGAAGGCAATTCACCGGCCCACGTCAAATCGACCCTGGTGGGCGCCTCGGAACTGGTCGCCATCGAAGGCGGCCGCCTGGTCCTGGGAACCTGGCAGGGCATCTTTTTCTGCGAATTCGACGGCCCCCGAAACCGGAAGGTGCATGTCCGGTTTTTAGAGTAAATACAGCTTTGCCATTTTGTCCGTGTCGGTCCGTGTTCGTCCGTGTTCGTCCGTGTCAGTCTGTGTTCTTAATGGTCAACACACAAAAAACACGGACGAACACCGACAAACACGGACTATCACGGACCGCGCCGACAATGGAGACCGCCCCATGCCCATCCTGGACGACACCGACCGGGAGATCTTGAACCGCATCCAGTCCGATTTTCCGATTACGCCCGAGCCGTTTCGCACCGTGGCCGACGATTTGGGGCTGACCCACGACGACGTGTTGCGTCGCGTCGCCCGGCTCAAGGAGGCGGGGATCATCCGTCGCATCGGGGGCAATTTTTTTCCGGACAAGCTGGGCTACGTCTCCACGCTCTGCGCGGCCAGGGTGCCGAAAGAAAAGGTGTCGGACTTTGCCGAGGCCGTCAACCGATATCCCGGCGTCACTCACAATTACCAGCGGGACAACCATTTCAACGTCTGGTTCACCTTTATCGCCCCCTCCATGGAAGAAATCGAGGAAAACCTGGCGAAGATCTCGGAGGAAACCGGGGTTCCCGACATCGTCAACCTGCCCGCGACCAAGGTGTTCAAGATCCGGGCCCAGTTCGACGTTTAGGGAAAGGCGGTGGAAGACATCCGCGTCGCCGCAGTGGTCTGCCGGGCCGCGGCAGGGGACACAGAGGGCAATCTGGCGTGCATGGCAAAATGGGTTCAATTGGCCGCTGATGGGGACGCCGCCGTCGTGGTCTTCCCTGAGATGAACATCACCGGCTATGCCGCCGCCGACGGCCATGAGATCGCCGAGCCGATACCCGGCCCGGCGACGGACCGCGTCTGCGGGTGGGCCAAGGAACATCAACTGGTCATCCTGGCCGGGCTGGCCGAGTCGGACCCCGCCGGCCTGATTTTCGCCAGCCATCTCGTCGCCTTTCCGGACGGGTCCTGGGACGTCTACCGCAAGCTCCACATCGGTCCGCCCGAAATGCGCCGCTTCACCGCCGGGAACGCGGCGCCTCTGTTCGCCGCCGCCGGGGCGGCCTTCGGCATCCAGCTCTGCTACGACGCCCATTTCCCCGAACTGACCACCCTCATGGCCCTGGACGGCGCCGACATCGTCTTCATGCCCCATGCCTCGCCCCGGGGAAGGCCCCGGGAAAAATTCGATTCCTGGATGCGCCATCTCACGGCCCGGGCCTTCGACAACGGCATCTTTGTGATCGCCGTCAACCAGGTGGGGGAAAACGGCCGGGGGTTGATCTTTCCGGGCGTAGCCGTCGCCATCGGACCGGACGGTCAGGTGATGGACCGGCTGTTCTGCGATGCGGACGACATGCTGGTGGTCGATCTCCCGGGGGCGGCCCTGGCGGCGGTGCGCGGCCACCGGATGCGGTATTTCCTGCCCAACAGGCGGCCGGAGCTGCTGAAGCGGCTGGCCGGGGCGATGCCGCCCCATTTTCAGGACTGAAGGGTGATCAGCACCGTCCCCAGCACCATCAACCCCGCCCCGCCCAACCGGAAGACCATGTTGGCCTCCCGGAAGATCAGCCGGCCGTAGAGCACCCCGAAGACGATGCTCATCCGTTTGACCGCCACCATGTAGGCGGCCTGGGTCATGGCGATGGCCAGGGCGTGGCAGTAGACGTGAAGGAACATGAGGCCGCCCACGATGAACCCCTTTCCGGGGGAAGCGAGCATCGCCCGAATGCGGATCTTCCCCGTGCTCCGGAAAAACAGGACCATCAGGAAATTGAACAGGGCGAAGAAATAGAGGGTGAAAAAGAGCGGCGAGGAATGGAGGATCGCTTTTTTCCCCACGACCGCCGCGAAGCTGTAGATGAAGGCCACGATGAGCATGGTCCAGGAGCCGGGTTCCCGGGCCACGGCCCGGATGGGGGCCCAAAAAGATCGTTGGCCCCGGCTTGCATCCGGATCGATGTTGAGGATGTACCCGCCCAGGCAGATGACCAGAATGCCCGCCACCCCGAGGGGGGCGGGCCGTTCTCCCAGCACGAGATAGCCGGTCAGGATCATGAAGACCGGCGTGAAGGCCAGAAACGGCAGCGTCAATGAGAGGGGAGATGCGCGGATGGCCCGCATGTAGAGCATGATGGCCACGCCGTTCAGGGGAAGGCTGGCCGCGTAGCACCAGGCGAAGGCGGCATCCAGGGGCGGAACCTCCACGAACAGGATGGCGACCAGCAGCAGCGGCAGGCAGTAGAGGAACGGATAGGCCGCCATCTCGTAAAGGTTCTTGTGGGAGAAAAATTTCTTTGTCCAGGCGTCCTGGGAAGCGGTGGCGAATGCGGTGAGCAGCGCGAGAATCAGCCAGAGGTGCATGAGAAAGGACGCGCTATTTTGTCTTGAAGGAGATAAAGGATCACGTTTTGCCGGGTTGGGAAATCGGTGCATGAGCGCAGAAAATAACCCGATCGGGGGGCCGCGGCCCCCCTGCATCGGGGCGATCCAACGATAACCGCCCGGTTCTAGGATCGCTGTCGATACACGGGCGGCAAAGGGGACTTAAGCGCAGAAGCCGGCATGTGCGCCGCCCCTTCAATACCTTAATTATAACCACCGCACCGGGAATTTCAACCCCGAAATTCATCGGGCCTTCTGTCCGCCCGGCTTGAAATCCACCGGAAGCGATTTATTTTATAATATTTATGTCTCATCGAAACACGGGAAAAACGGAGGACGCCATTCCCATGATCCAACCCGGCACGGACCTGTTCGATCATCTGAAACGAAGCCGTCCCCTGATTCAGCGGGAAAACGGCGGATACGCGGTCTTTTTCCAGCTCGATTTCGACGACCGGGGCGCCTTTCTCCGGGTCGTCGATAAAAAAGGGCAGGAGGTGGAACCGGGCCACGAGTCCTACGGCGGACCGACACGGGACCTGCTCAAATCCCTGGAATCGATCCGGGAACGAAACCAGTTCCGCATCGACTGGGAACGGCCGTCGGACCGGATCTATCTGGGCGAGAACGACCACCTTCTCTGGCGGCTTCGCCATTGCGATGGGTTTGTGACCGCCGATTTCACCCCCATCCGTTTCGCCGAGGAGACGGCCCGGCTCCGGCTGATCATCGAAGAAAAAAACGGACTCCACGAGGCCCGATCCGTGCTGTCCCACGGCGGAGACCGCATCGAGCGGCCCGTCCTCATCGACGAGAGCCACGCCTTTTCCGGCGACACCATCTACCCTATCCCGCCCCTGAGCGAAAACTACGGCCTGCTGCCCCTGTTCCAGACCCGGGTGCTGCCGGGGAATCTGGAAAAATACCTCTCCCTGCTCTTCTCGTATTTAGGCGACATCCCGGTCCGGCTGGACGGATACCGAGTGGCCGAGGGGCCGCCGCGCGGGACCCAGCCGACCCTGATTTTCGAAAAAATCGATCCGGACAACGCCCTCCACCTTCGGCTGGGGACCTCGCTGTCCGATTTCGATCCGGATTTTTTCGACGCCTACGACGTGACCCGGGTGGCCGCCGTCAACGACCTGGAGAAACGGATCACGGTGAGCGACCTCCGCCACGAAGAGATCGGCCCGGTCTTCAAGGAGATCGACAAGCTCCTGAAAAAGCACCGGCGGGAGATGGGAAACGGGGCCGGATTCTACGCCGACGAAACCCTTTTCATCATCGAGGAGGACCTGGCCCGGGCCTTTATCGGGGCCGAACTGCCCCGGCTCATCGGCCGGTTCGCCATCCTGGGGGCGGAAAAGCTCAAGCGCTACAAGGTCCGGGCCGCCGTCCCCCAGCTCAACCTCTCCCTGTCCCGCGGCATCGATTTTCTGGAGGGGGACGCCCGCCTGGAGATCGAAGGGGAGTCGATCCCCCTGTTCACGGCCCTCAACCAGTACCGCCGGCAGTCCTACATCTCCCTGAGCGACGGGACCCAGGCCATCGTCCGCAAGGACTACATGGACCGGCTCGACCGGATCTTCAAAAAGGCCGAAGCCGGCGTCAAGGTCTCCTTTTTCGACCTGCCGGCGGTGGAAGAACTCATCGACGAGAAAACGGCGGAAGAAAATTTCAAGGCCTCCCGGGAGATCTTCCTGGGCTTCAATACCCTGGCCAGGGCCAACTACCGGTATCCGGATCTGAAGGCGGACCTGCGGCCCTACCAGAAACAGGGGTACAAATGGCTCCGGTACCTCCACCGGCACCGGCTGGGCGGGTGCCTGGCCGACGACATGGGCTTAGGCAAGACCCTCCAGGCCATCGCCCTCCTGGCCGCCGTCTACCCCGGCGAAGGGAAGAAATCCCTGGTGGTCATGCCCAAAAGCCTGCTGTTCAACTGGCAAAACGAAATCGGCCGGTTCGCGCCCCAGATCAGCGCGGCCATCCACCACGGCATGGACCGGGATTTCGGCGCGGCCCTGGCCTCGGACGTCATCCTCACCACCTACGCCACCCTGAGAAACGACATCGAGACGGTGCGGGAGACGCCCTTTCACTGCGTCATCCTGGACGAATCCCAGCACATCAAGAACATCGATTCCCAGACCTCCAAGGCGGTGATGCTGCTGACCGCCGATCACCGTCTGGCCCTGAGCGGCACCCCCATCGAAAACCACCTGGGGGAACTCTACGCCCTGTTCCGGTTCCTCAACCCGTCCATGTTCGGGTCCGCCGACGCCTTCAACCGGAATTACGGGGCCCCCATCCAGAAAAACGAGGATAAATCGGCCCTCAAGGAGCTGAAAAAGAAGATCTACCCGTTTATCCTCCGGCGGTTGAAGGACGAGGTGCTCGACGACCTTCCCGACAAGGTGGAGCAGGTTCTTTACGTGGACATGTCCGACGACCAGCGGGGGTTTTATGAAGAGCGGCGCCGGTATTACCAGGACGCCGTCCAGGCCCTGATCGCCGGCGGCGAGTTTTCCAAATACCGGTTTTTCGTCCTCCAGGCCATGAGCGAACTCCGCCAGATCGCCGCCATTCCCGAGGCCAAAACCGAGGACGCCATCCGGTCCCCCAAGCGGGAGGCCCTCATGGAGCACGTCGAAGAGCTGGCGGCCAACGGGCACAAGGTGCTGGTCTTCGCCAATTACCTCCACGCCCTGGAGTGCATCGGGTCGGACCTGACGGCGGCGGGGATCGATTACCTGGTCATGACCGGCGCCACCCAGGACCGCCAGAGTCTGGTCGCCCGCTTTCAGGAGGACGAATCGATCCGGGTTTTTCTGATGACGTTGAAAACCGGCGGACTGGGTCTGAACCTCACCGCCGCCGACTACGTCTTCATCTTCGACCCCTGGTGGAACCGGGCCGCGGAAAACCAGGCCGTGGACCGGACCCACCGGATCGGACAACGGCGGACGGTCTTCTCTTACAAGCTCATCACCCGTGCCTCCATTGAAGAGAAGATCCTCCAGCTCCAGGAAAAAAAGCGGGCGCTCTTTGAAAGCCTCGTCTCCAGCGACGGCGCGGCCATCAAATCCCTGGACGAAGCCGACATCCAGTTCATCCTGGGAGACTGAGACGGATGGCCGGACGGAAGGGCAAGCCCAAAAAAGCGCGGAAGAAAAAAAACCGGATCCCGGTCCCCCTGTACACCGACCACCTGGAACGGCTCCAGGACGAGGCGAACTGGTCCCGGTCCAAAACCGTCTGCACCGTCTGCAAGGTCCCGCGGGGGGGCGAGCCGGTCTACCACGGGGACGACGCGCGGATCTGCCGCGACTGCGCGGTGAAGATCTTCAAGCGAAACGTCAAGGGCGAATCCCTGGACAACTGGACCTCCCGGGATTTCATCGAATCCCTGTCGCCGTCGGCCGGCCTCCTCCGCCGGTTCACCGTCCTCTTCCGGTATGCGGAAGCCGAGGAACGGCTGGCCCGGACCGGGCCGGAGAACCTGGAGACCATCCGGCGGCTCCTGCTGGATCACCTGGGCCACATGGACGGCCACCCCCTGGCCGAAACCGTCCGAACGGCGGCCCACGACGCCTGCGTGGCCGTTGGCGAGGGGATCCTGGACCTGCTGGTCTCCGTCCGGAAGCCCAAGGCGCCCTGGCAGTTCACGGCCAACCAAGTGCTGACCGGCGGCGCCATCAACCCGGAACATCCCAAGGTCAAAGCGATGCTCAAGACGGCGGCAGAGGATTCGAGCCCCAGCGTGAGGATCTGCGCGGCCCGGGGCGTCGGGCTCCACGACGCCTACTGGGCCATGCAGCTTCTGGACAAACTGGGACGCGACCCCAACCCGCTGGTCCGGGAGGCCGTGGCCCTAATCCGCGCCGGCCAGCGGGAACGCGCCCCCCAGCGGGCGCCTGCACAAAAGACGCCCGAGCCCAAACCCGCCCCCCCAAAAAAATCCCCGCCGCTCACGCCCCTGGAATCGGCCATCAACGGCGTTTACAACGTCGCCACCCTCAAAATCGTCTACCAGACCTACCTGTCGTCCCTCTTTGACGAGGGCTGGTTCGACATCGACGGCCCCTTCTCCCTCAACAGACTCCGCAAATCCGATCTGGCCAGGGCCCTGGCGGAGGCCTTTTCCAACAAAAAGCGGTTCCGGCGCCTTTACGAACAGATGCCCGACGGGGTGAAGACCATCCTGAACGCCCTGGTGTGGGAGGGCCGCGCCAGGGAGATTTCGGAATTCAGGGGCCTCGAACCGCCGTTTTTCATCCTCGTCGAAGAGACCCGATACGGCCGCGAGATCCATATCGAGAAGCCCAACCCCGCCTATTTCATCCTGCCCATCGTCG
The DNA here is from genome assembly GCA_011389855.1 of Desulfobacteraceae bacterium. GTDB lineage: Bacteria > Desulfobacterota > Desulfobacteria > Desulfobacterales > JAABSP01 > JAABTD01. Next base: position 3,926 of record JAABTM010000077.1, on the reverse strand, counting down.
AGGAATACGACTGGCGCGAGAGCCGGAGCCCTTCCCAAAGCCGGTTCATTGTTTCCCTCCCCGACGAGGTGCGGACCCGGCTCAAAACCCAGCTGGCGCCGCCGCCCGAATACCACCTGGAAGGGACGGCGGAGGTCGAAAAGACCCGATTCCGGTTCGCGGAAGAAGACCGCATCCTCGCCCAGATCGACGCCGTTTCGGCCCATATCGGGCAGGGCGGCCTCCAATTCGTCAAAAGCGGCGACAGGGTGCTCAAAAACTCCCTGCGCCAGATGGTGGAAACCTGCCGTCTCCGGGAGTTCTACCCGGACGTGGAACGGGACCTCGACTACCTGCGCGGTCATCTGATGGCCAATTTCCTCTCGTCGGAAAAGAAGGCCCCGCTGACGGAGGGAACCCCCGAGGCCCTGAAAACGGCCTTCGACGGGTTTTTCAGCGGCGAGACCCACAAAACCTTCTCCCTGAACAGCCTGCTGACCCACCTCAAAGGGATGGGCTATCGCAGGCAAAGCCCCCGGGCGACGCTTTCCGAACGGGAAATATCGGTCCGGGCATCCTTGCCGACGCTGCTCCGGCGCCTGCCGGACGCCCGCTGGGTCGATGTGGACACGCTGCTCAAACATTGCCGTTGCCGGGACATCGATCTGGAGGTCGTCCATCGATCCCGCTATGCCGGCAAAGCCCTGTACGACCCGTTGGTGGCGACGCCTTTCCTCAAAGCCGTCCTGTTCTTTTTCGCCGCCTTCGGGCTGGTGGAAATCCTCTATGACCGGCCCCGCAACGATTTTACCGGGCAGGAGCAAGATCGGCGCCTCTCGGTCTGGGACGGACTTCGATATGTTCGCCCGACGCCGCTGGGCGCGTTCGTGGTCGGCAAGTCGGAAACCTACGAGGCGGCGGCGCCCCCCGAGACGGCCGCCGTCTCCCTGGACGAAAACCGGCTCCTGATCCATCTCCACGGCCGGGATCCCATCAAGGAGATGGCCCTGTCCCAGATCGCCGAGCGGGTGGCGGACAACCTCTACAAGGTCAGCTTCCAGTCGTTTTTACAGGGCTGCACCACCGAAGCCGGCATCCAGCAGCGGAAAACCCTCTTCCAGCAGCACATCGAGGCCGAACCGACCGGAATCTGGAAGGCGTTCCTGGACGACGTGGAAGGCAAGGTCGATCCCCTGGTCCCGGTCCGGTCCATGGCTGTCTTCCGGCTCAAGGAAAACCAGGAACTCATCTCCCTGGTGGCCCGGGACCCGGAGCTGAAAAAACACATCCTCAAGGCCGAGGACCACCACATCCTCATTCCCCACGCCCATCTCGGTAAAGTCAGGAACCGGCTGGAGACCTTTGGGTATTTGATTCAGGATTTGAAGTGAAGGGAATTATTCCGGCTGATACGGCTTGCCCAATGCCGTAGGCGCGGTCCCTGAAAAGAGCCGGAGGACGGCGTTTCGGAGGGGATGATCCCCGGCCCAGATGACGACCGCCTCCTTCTGGGCCATGTGCATGAGGAGCAAAGTGAAGATCATCAGCGGGAAGGGCGCCACCTGAAAGACCTGGGCCGGGATGGAGGGAAACCATCCCTGGAAATGGATGCCCATCACCTGGAGAAACGAAAAAAGGTAGGCCCCCACGGCGGCGCGAATGGGCCGCCACCCGCCGAAGATCACCAGGGCCAGGGCGATCCACCCGGTTCCTTCGGCCCCCTGGGGACGCCCCCAGCCCGGCTTGACGGCCAGTGAGAACGCCGCCCCCGCCAACCCCACCAGCAGGCCGCCGGCCAGCGCATAGAGCATCTGGATCTTCCGGGGATCGATGCCCCGTGCGTAGGCCGCCCGCGGATGCTCCCCCACGGCCCGGAGTCGGAGTCCCTGGGGGGTCCGGTAGAGATACCACCAGCAAAAACCGATCAGGCCGAGGCTCAGATAGACCGGCAGGCTGTGGCTGAAGAAAACCGGCCCTAAAAACGGGATCTCCTTCAACAGCGGAATCGGCAGCGGTCCCGCCTGGGGACCCTGGATGCGGGCGTAGGGATTCCCCAGAAAATAGGCCAGGTCCCGGGTCATGAGGGTCAGCACGAACCCCACCGCCACCTGGGACTGGTTGAGATAGACGCTGAACAGGCCCACCACCAGCGCCACGACGGCCCCGGCTGCGGCGCCCGACGCAAACCCCAGCATCAAACTCCCGGTCTCATAACTCACGGCGAACGCCGTCATGGCCGACAGCAGAATGGAGCCGTCCAGGGAGAGGTTGATGAGGCCCGCCTTCTCCGTAATGGTCTCCCCAAGGGTCGCCAGCACGATGGGCGCCGCGCCGGCCACGACGCCGGCGAACAGGATGGTGAGGTTGAGGTCGGTCATCATTCGATGATGATGGTCAATCGATCCCCATCCACATCGGCGGGAAAGGTCCGAATCGGTTCCGGCGCCGGTCCGTAGATCTTGTTACCGTCGGCATCATACGTGGATTTACTGACGCTGCAACACTGGACGCCGCCGCCGGGAAGCGGATCGAGGCGTCGATGGCCCATATGCGTGCATCGGTTGTGGTAGGCGCGGTACGCCCCGTCGTCGTCGACCGTCACCAACACTCTAAGGGGCAGATCGCCCCCTTCGAGCCGAATCGCGCCGCCGCTGTTCTTCAGTTCGGGCGCTTTGGTCAGGTCGATGGTCAATTTTCCGTCGGAAAACCGCCAGCAATCGGGATTCGATGGTTTCGATGTCGCCGGTACGCCAAAAATACGTTGAAAAATGCCGCGGTTTAAAAATTGGATCTCCATGATGTTTTGCTCCTTTTTAGAGTTGTTCACAAATGTTTGCCGAAACCGGCGTCAATTGGCCCGCCACGCCCATCTGACGCCGCGCCGACCTTTCGCGACATCCGCCACCCATGCACCGCCAGGGTGGCCAGCACCAAACTCCCCTGGATGACGCCGGAAAGGGACGAGTCGAGTTGCAGGACCATGGGAAGCTGGATGGACCCCACGTTGAGGCAGGCGAAGAAGAAGGCCACGGCCGGGGCGAGCCAGACGTTGTAATTGGCCAGCATGACCACCAGGAGGCCGAGGTAGCCGTAATTGCTGGAGATGGCCGGGATCAGACGGTGGTAGACGCCCGAGACCTGGATGCCGCCCGCCAGCCCGGCGAAGCCGCCGGCGAGCATCATGCCCAGGAGCATGTACCGTCCCGGCTTGAGGCCGAAAAGGTAGGCGGCCTGGGGATTGCCGCCGATGGCCCGGAGGTTGAGGCCGATGCGGGTATAGCGGAGCGCCAGGGCCGTGAGCCCGATGGCCGCCAGCACCAGAACCAGCCCCACCGGCGACATGCGGAGCCCCGGAATCGTCGGCAGCCACAGGGGCCGGGGAAAGAGTTCGGTGCCGCTCATGGAAGCGACCCCCGGCCGCCTCCAGGGGCCGAAGATGAGCCACAGGATGGCGCCCTGGGCCACGAAGTTGAGTCCCAGGCCGGCGAAGATCTCGTTGACCCCGCCGTGGGTCTTGAGGTACCCGGCGATGAGGGCCCAAAGGCCGCCGCCGATCATGGCCGCCACAAAGGCCAGGCCGATAAAGAGGGCCGGGGCCCCGCCGCCCATCCCCATCCGAAGGGCGAAGGTGGCGAAGACCGCCCCCATCATCACCTGCCCTTCCACGCCGATGTTCCAGAGGCCGATGCGGAAGGTGTAGAGAAGGCCGCAGGCGCAGAGCGTCAGCGGAATCCAGGCGTTGATCACATGGGCGAGCTTGTTGACGGAGCCCAGGGACCCCTTGAAGATGTGGTAATAGGCGGCAAAGGGCGGCGCCCCGGAGAGCAGGAGGATCAGGGTGGTGAAGACGAAGACCGCCGCCAGCGTAAACAGGGCCTCCCGGGCGAACCGCAGCGCGGCGTTCATGATTCGGATTCCGGCTTTGTAAGCGTTAAGAAGGCGCGGCG
>JAABTM010000347.1 GCA_011389855.1 Desulfobacteraceae bacterium | reverse complement strand
GTCGCGGCCGCGGCCCCCTCCCTCATGACCCAGTGGGAAACGAAAACCTCCGAAAAATACGGTTACGCCTCCACCTGGTCCGAACGCCACGCGGCCCACGCCTGCGGACTCGGAACCTTCGGCCTCTGCGACGGGCTGATCACGCCCCTCGGCAAGGCCATGCGGGTGGGGACGGTGATCGCCCACATCCGCATCCCGCCGACCGACCGGCCCTACGACAACCATCGCGCCTATTGCCTTTACTTTTCAAAAGGAATCTGCAAAAAATGCGTGTCCCGATGCCCGGTCGGGGCCATATCGGAAGCCGGAAAAGACAAAATCAAATGCTTCGGGCATCTGAAGCCGGCCACGGCAGATCATGTAAAAACCCACTACGGCTTCGACGGCTACGGATGCGGCCTCTGCCAGACCGGCGTGCCCTGCGAATCGAAAATACCGCTGCCGACTGATGCTTAAATCGTATCCATCCCGGTGATCGCCGCAACGTACCCCGTCGAGATCCAATGACGGAGAAATGAGAAACGCTTTATGAAAATCAACTGGAGAAATATGAACGGACTCACAAAACTGAAAATCGGCTGCCTCCTCACCCTCGCCCTTCTCATTTTGGCCGGCATCGCCGCCGCTGAAAACGACGCCGTCATGCCGGAAACCCCGATCTCGCCCTTTTCAAAACATGAAGACCGCTACCGAACGCTTTACCGGTCCCTTCGTCAAAACGGCGTGGACCACGCCCGAATCATGGCCATCTTTTCTTCGGACAAGGCAAAGCGGGTGGACATGACCCCGGTGGAACGGATGTCCGAACGGGTCATCCCGCCCTTCAGGACCCGAACCGAAGCGGAGGTCCAAACCATCGCGCGACGCATCGTTGACCATCTGGACAGGTATGATCCTTATTACGACGAGCTGGAAAAACGATTTTCCGTCAACCGGGAGATCGCCGCCGCCATCCTGTACAAGGAGACGGCTTTAGGCCAATTCGACAACTGGCGGCACGATGCGTTTCCGGCGCTCAACACCATCGTGGGGTTCATGGATCTCCCCGAAGACCCGCTCATGAGAAAACGGGCCCAACGGATCATCCGGACCGCCCGGAAAAGCCTGGAAGAACTCATCCTCTACTGCGAACGGAACGGCATCGACATCCTGCGGCGGGATTTCCCCTCCAGCTTCGCCGGCGCCATCGGCATTCCCCAGTTTCTGCCCATGTACCTGGACTACGCCGTTTCCGGCGACGGCGGCGTCCCCGACCTGAGCGAAATGCACGACGCCATCCTCTCCCTGGGCAACATCTTCACCCAAAATTTCGGCTGGCCGGGGTTCATGGATCTGAACCGGCTCGAACACATCGACGCGATTATCGAAAAATACAAGGAATTCGACAGGCAGAAAGGCGTCAGCTTCTGCATGTCGGAACACCTGGACGGCTACCCCCTGCGCCGCTTCGTGGACGAATTCAGCCACATCCCCCACATCGACTACATCGCCGGCTTCTGCGGGACCATCATGCAGTACAATTTCTCGTCCAGCTACACCCTAGACGTGTTTCAGTTCGCGTATCATGCGCATCGGCTTCGTGCTAAGTCTTAAAAAGCACCTCGACGAACTATCCGCCGGCGCTCGATGAAATCATTCCTTTTCATCCCTGCCCTTCCGGAACTCCTCTTTCGTCATCTCCCACTGCTTTTTGAAGCGGGCGCCGATGGTTTTGCCGATGGAAAAGGGTTTTTCGATCTTTTCGCCGGTCTCCACCAGCATCTTCAGGATTTTCACCGGGTCCTTGCCCATCCGGCGCAGTTCCCGCGACAACCGAAGGACCTCCTGTTCTTCCCCGGACAGCTTTTCGGTATAGATGTATCGCTCTTCCGTCATGGCCTTGATCCTTCCGGCCCGCATGATGGTCTTCCGAGGGCATCATTCGTTATATGTGTCATGTTCAGTTCCTGATCCATTCATAAATCGATTTTAATTGTTTCGGGCCTGCTTGTAAAACAGTTTTCAATCTTCATCGTCGCGGTGAACCGGGTCGGGTTTCACCCGCCGCAGCAAGGCGCCGCCCACCAGCAGCAACCCGATCACGCTCAGCACCCCGTAGCGGGAATGGCCCGCCAGCCGACCGGTCATGCCCATGATGAAAGGGCCGGCGATGGCGGCGAATTTCCCGAACACATTGTAGAACCCGAAGAACTCGGCGGAGCGCTCCGGCGGGATGAGCTTGCCCAGAAAGGAGCGGCTCAGGGCCTGGATGCCCCCCAGGGAGGTGGCGATGAGAAACGCCAGCCCCCAGAAAACATAGAGTTTCGCGCGATGGGTGGGCAGGTCCGGCAGAAAGAAGCTGATGAGGGCGGCGACGGTGTAAACGGCGATCCCCCACATGAGGACGGGCTTGGTGGAAAACCGGCCCGCCAGTTTTCCGTAGATCAGCGCGAAGGGGAAGGCCACCACCTGAATCATGAGGATGACCAGGATCAGCTCGGTGGTCCCCAACCCGATATCCCGGCCATAGGCGGCGGACATGGTGATAATGGTGTTGACCCCGTCGATATAGAAAAAATATGCCAGGAGAAACGTAAAGACCTCCTTGTACCGCCGGATGGACCGGAATGTCCGGACAAACCGGCCGAACCCCTCCCGGATGGGATGAAGGGTCGCCGGCATGTCGTATTTCTGTCGCACGTTCTTCAGGAGAGGGATGGAGAACGCCAGCCACCAGATTCCCACGATAAAAAAGGAGATGCGGGCGGCGGACAGGGAAACGCCGCCGCCGTCGTCCAGCGCTATCACCACGGCCAGCACCCCTAAAAACGGGATCACCGCGCCGATATACCCGGCGGCGTAGCCGCAGGAGGAGACCCAGTCCATCCGGTCCCGGTCCGCCACATCCGTCAGAAAGGCGTCGTAGAACACATTGGCCCCGGCAAACCCGATCCGGGCGACGGCGTAGAGGACGAGGGCGAGGATGTGATCCCCGGGTTCGGCGAGGGCCAGCAGCAGGGTAAAGGCGACCCCCAGAAAGAGAAACGCCGCGAGGAACCGTTTTTTATAGAACCGGTAGTCCGCGAACGTCCCCAGGATCGGGGCGGAGACCGCCACCACCAGCGACGCCAGTGAATTGGCGAACCCCCAGTTGGCCGTGGCCGTCGCCGGATCGATCCCCACGGCGACGACATCTTTGTAGAAGATCGGCATGATCGTGGTGATCACGATCAGCACGAACGCCGAATTGGCCACGTCGTAGAGCAGCCAGCTTTTTTCGGTTTTGTCCATCCTTCAGGCGTCCCCTTTCCCGCAAAGCGCGTTTCTCACCTTGTACTACATTCTTTCGGGGATGAGAATACGGTAAAGACCCCATATCCCCGCGGACCGGTCCATGGGAATATAACCAAATGCGGCCAGGTTCCTTGAACCGCAAACCATTTAGACCGACACAAGGAGAAGCACATCGATGGGATATCGAATACCGAGAATACTGATCGCAATGGCGGTCCTCTTCGCCTTCGCCGCCGTCGCGTCGGCGGGCGAGGGACTGATCACCGTTAAAAGCGCCCACGACGTCAAGACCACGGCGGACCGGCTCGAAAAGACCCTGAAAGACAAAGGCATGACGGTCTTCGCCCGCATCGACCACGCGGCCGGGGCCCAAAAGGCGGGACTGGAACTGGCCCCCACGGAACTGGTCGTCTTCGGCAACCCCAAGGTCGGCACGCCCCTGATGCACCGCGCCCGGAGCGTCGCCATCGACCTGCCCCAGAAGGCCCTCATCTGGGAAGACGCCGCGGGGGTGGTCCGGCTGTCGTATAACGATCCGCGGTATCTGGCGAACCGTCACGGGATCGACGGGTGCGAGAAGGCGTTGAAGAAGATCGAGGGGGCGTTGGGGGCGTTTGCAGGGGCGGCGACGGGGCCGTAAGGCGATTCGCCCCGGCGGGATAAACAGCGGCGCCGCATCATGCATCCAGCCACCGGTCATCCATGCTCCACGCAATCCCGTTTTTCCCGAAATGCGCCAGGGCCCCCTTTGTAAAACCGGCAATCGAAAACACAAACCCCAGCGGCCGGCCGACCCGTTCCTTTTCAACCACCGCCGCCATCTTTCTGGAAAAATCCCCGGCCTCCTTTTCCGAATATTTCTTCCGGGTCCGGTTTTTCACTTCCCCGATAATGGAATAGTCCCCTTCCGGCGCCCGGGCGAACACATCGATCTCGAAATCCCGCTTGTCGATGGGCGAGTACCGATAGGTCCACACCGATTCGTAATCAACAAACCGGAAATCCTCGGGCAGGTTTTCCGTCATCGAACAAAACCGATCATTTTCCCGATGCGCGTGGTACCGAAGCTGGCGGATGATCAGGAATTCGGCGTAAACCCCTTTCATCTGATTGAATTTGCCGAGAAGTTTACGGTATTTGTCTTCGGATCTCTGAAACATTCGCCGATATTCGTCCGTAATATCGCCGGGGTCGAAGGCTTCGATCTCTTCCGCGTACACCCCCCGGAAGACCTTGTCGAAGATGTTGTCCTGCACCCCCTGATACTGGTAATTTGAGAAACCGGGACGGATGATGTCGGCCCGCCGGAACGCTTCCAGCTTTTTTTCAAGCTCCACATCGTCCATGTCCAGTTTCAGTTTTTCCCGGATTTCATCCCGGCTCACTTCCCGGTCCCGATGTTTGCAAAGATACAGCACAATCCGTTTGGCGTTGCGGTCGTTGACCCGTTGAAACGCCGAACGGACGTATTCCATCCAGGTCCCTTTGACGCTTCCCTGGTTGTCGAGGGTTTCGAATTCCAGGGTCCGAACCAGCCCTTCCTTTGTCGTCAAGTCTTTGTCAGGGCATTGGGAGTCGAAAAACGCGCTGATGTAAAACGGATTGCCCTCGCCGACGTCGGCCATCAAATAAGCCGTTTCCTCGGTGACCGGGACGTTTTTGATCCGGGAATAATTAAACGCCATTTCAACGGCTTCGCTTTCCGGCATGTTCTGAAACTCGGACAGGATGAAGCGTCCCGGCAGCATCATCACCAGATCGTTCATCAACCAGCCCACCCAACTTCCGGACACCAAAAGCGGCGCGTTTTTGAATTCCGCCGTGCGCAGATAGCCGGCCGCGAAATCCT
>JAABTM010000346.1 GCA_011389855.1 Desulfobacteraceae bacterium | reverse complement strand
CGCGATAAAGCGGCTCAACGCCATGCTGGGAAAGAAAGCGGCCATAATGCTGCCCAAGTTGATCGATGATTTTCTGAAAGACGCGGTCAAGCTTCAAAAGCAGGCGCTCGACGCGATGGACAAAAGCGACCCGGAAACCCTGCGCCGGTCGGTTCACACCCTCAAGTCCAACGCCCGCAACTTCGGCGCGTCTGCCCTGGCGGACCTGTGCCAGGAGGCCGAAAACGCGGCAAAGGAGGGCCGGACCGATCTTTCCGATGTCATGGAAGGGATCGCCGTGGCCCTTTCCGATATCCGGCCCGCGCTTGAAGAACTTCGCCAGGGACCCCAGTAAAGGAGCCTGTCAACATGACGCGTTTTACCCATCTGCCCATCCGCTTCAAACTGCTGATCATCTATGCCACCCTCTTCACGGTGGCCATGACGCTGGGAAGCGCGGTCATCTACACCTTTGCCCGAAAGGCCATCGAGGAGAACATCGAGGACCATCTCACCAGCGCCACCGCCGCGACGATCAACATGGTCCGAACCACCGCGGACGCGGCCATCAAGAATTACCTGCGGGCCGTGGCGGAGAACAATCTGGCCCTGGTCCGCCACTATCACCAGATGAGCCAGGCGGGTCTCATGACGGAGGCGGAGGCCAAAACCGAGGTTTCGACCCTGCTCCTGACCCGGGTCATCGGAAAGACCGGCTACATCTACTGCCTCGGATCGGACGGCGTCGTGCTGGTTCATCCCATCGCCGAGCTGGTGGGCGTCTCCGTGGCCGGTCATGACTTCGTCCGCCGGCAGATGACCGAAAAAGAAGGATATCTCGAATACGACTGGCGGAATCCGGGAGAGGCGTCCCCCAGGGGCAAGGCGCTCTACATGACCTATTTTCAGCCCTGGGACTGGATCATCTCCGCATCCTCTTACCGGGATGAATTCGATTTTCTGGTCAATGTCGGGGATTTTCAGAATCGCATCCTTTCCCTCCGCTTCGGCGCCACGGGCTATCCCTATGTGATCCGGAGCAGCGGCCGGCTCGTGATCCATCCCGTGCTCCAGGGACAAAATGTTATCGATTCCACGGACGCGGAGGGTCGCGCCTTCATTCGGGAAATGTGCCAACGCAAGTCAGGCCGGATCATCTATCCCTGGAAAAATCCGGGGGAAACAGCGCCAAGGAAAAAGCTCGTCATCTTCGACTACATCCCGGAACTCGACTGGATCGTGGCCTCCTCAAGCTATATCGAGGAATTCCAGGCCCCCCTCCGAACGATCCGCCAGGCCACGATCTACATCGCTCTGGCCACGCTGCTGCTGACCTTCCTGCTGACCATGTGGATCAGCCGGCAGATGGAAGCGTCCTTGCAGGCTTCGGAACGGCGCCTCCACGATATCATCGATTTTCTGCCGGACCCGACCATGGTCATCGATACGAATGGCACGCTCATCGCCTGGAACCGCGCAATGGAGCGGATGACAGGCATCAGCGCCCAGGAAATGTTGGGGAAGGGAGATCATGAATACGCCATCCCCTTTTACGGGGAGCGGCGGAAGGTCCTGATCGATCTGGTGAACCTCCCGGACGAGGAATTCCGCCGTCGCTATACCGCGATACAGCGCAAAGAGGGGATCCTTTTCGGCGAAACCTATGTTCCCCATCTGGACGGCGGGGGGCGCTATATCTCGGCCAGCGCCCGGGCACTGGTCGACGCCGAGGGCAAACCGGCCGGGGCCATCGAAACCATCCGCGACACCACCGAGCGGAAAAAGATGGAGGAGGACCTGGAGCAGGCCAAGGAAGCGGCCGAGGCGGCCGACTACGCAAAGAGCCGCTTTCTGGCTACAATGAGCCATGAGATCCGCACCCCCATGAACGGCATCATCGGCATGACCGGCCTACTGCTGAATACGGCATTGGCTGCGGATCAGCGGAAGTTTGCCGAAAATATCCGCAACAGCGGCCAATCCCTGCTGGCCATCATCAACGACATCCTCGATTTCTCCAAGATCGAGGCGGGTCAGTTCGATCTGAAAAACGACCCCTTCAACATTCGGGAATGCGTGGAATCAGCCCTGGATCAGGTGGCTGCCAAGGCCGCTGAAAAAGGTTTGGAAATTGCCAGCACCGTGGAAACGGATCTTCCCCGTGCCATCATCGGGGATGAAACTCGCCTGCGTCAGGTTCTGCTCAACCTCCTGGACAATGCGGTCAAGTTTACCAGTGCGGGGGAGGTGGCCGTCTCCGTAACCGCTTCACCGGTTCTCCGGGAACCGGAGGATAACGGCGCTTCCGAGCTTTTCGAGTTTCATTTCAAAGTCAGGGATACGGGAATCGGTATTCCTGAAGATCAAATGGACCGGCTCTTCAAATCCTTTTCCCAGGTCGATTCCTCCACCTCCCGCAAGTTCGAGGGCACGGGCCTGGGGCTGGCCATTTCAAAGCGGATCGTGGAGATGATGGGCGGCCGGATCGCGGTGGAGAGCGTTGAAAATCAGGGCGCGACCTTTTCTTTTTCCATCCGCGGGGTCCAAACCGAGATGATCCCGCCGGGCCCGGCATCCCCAAAGCGGCCCCCTGCCGAGGCCCGGCTTCCGGAAGATGCGGATCCGGACAATCCCGACTCGGAATATGATCCGGAGATGGGAATACGGCATCCGCTGCGGATTCTGGTCGCGGAGGATAATGCCATCAATCTGCAGTTGGCCCTGCTCACCCTGGAGCGGCTGGGGTACAGCGCCGACATCGCGGAAAACGGCCTGGAGGCGGTGGAAGCCCTGGGCCGCCGGCCCTATGACGCCGTGCTGATGGACATTCAGATGCCGGAAATGGACGGCCTCGACGCCACCAAAAAGATTCGCGGCACAATTCCCCCGAAAAGGCAGCCCCGGATTATCGCGATGACCGCCAACGCGCTTCAGGGGGACCGGGAGATGTGTCTTGCCGCCGGCATGGACGATTACATCAGCAAGCCCTTCAATGTTCAGGAGCTGATCCGGGCATTGCAGCAGTGCGGGTCCGAATCCCCGCCCCATCCGATTTCGGCGCCGCCGCCGGCCCATGCCCCGCCAACGGAGGCCGAACTCGATCCCGCGGCCATGAAATACCTGCGGGGCATGCTCGGCAAAAAAGTCGATCTCCTGCTGCCGAAACTGATCGACGACTTTCTGCGGGATGCGGTAAAGTTGCAGGAAAAGGCCCGGGAAGCGGCAAAGCAGGGCCATGCCGAAGAACTGCGCCGGACCGTTCACACCCTCAAATCGAATGCGAAGAATTTCGGGGCAAAAACCCTTGCCGAACACTGCCAGGAGAGCGAAAATCTCGCCAAGGCCGGATCGACCGATCAGTCGGGTCTGCTGGATCGGATTGAAAAAGAGTATCAGGGGGTCAGGTCGGCGCTGGAGAAGGTTCGGCGGGATTTGTAGGAGTAGAAGGACGGCATGAAGGGCCGCGTAATCGACCGGGTCTTAATCACCGGGGCGTCGACGGTGGTGATGAGCGACTGATGGACCCTGTTCAAACCGACGATAAATTGACCATACTGGTTGTGGATGATGAACCCAACATCCGCAAGACCCTCTCCTATTGCCTGAAGGCCGAAAGTCATGCCGTCGTCGCGGTGGGCAACCCCGCCGACGCCCTTGCGGAGGCCAAACGGCGGTCTTTCGATCTGGCCTTCGTCGACCTCCGGCTGGGGGCGGAAGACGGCATGGACCTGATTCCCCGCCTGTTGGCCGATTCCCCCTGGATGAAGATCGTGGTCATCACGGCCTACGGTTCCATCGAAAGCGCGGTGGAGGCCATGCGGCGCGGGGCCGAGGATTACATCCCCAAACCCTTCACGCCGGACGGGGTCCGGCTGCTGACCCGACGCATCGGCCGGATCCGGCGGCTGGAAACCGAAATCGCCGCGTTGAAGGCGGACCGGGAAGGGCGATCCCCGGCGATGCGGCTTCGGAGCGCCAACGCCGACATGCGGCGGGCCATCGACACCGCCCGAAAAGCCGCCGCCTCCGAGGCCATCATTCTGCTCCAGGGGGAAAGCGGCACGGGGAAATCGGTGCTCGCAACGGCCATTCACCACTGGAGCCCTCGGTCGGCCCGGCCCATGGCGACCGTCTCCTGCCCCGCCGTACCAGCCGATCTGCTGGAAAGCGAACTCTTCGGGCACGTCAGGGGCGCGTTCACCGGCGCGGTCCGGGACAATCCGGGCCGCATCGCCGCCTGCCGGGGCGGGACCCTCTTTCTGGACGAAATCGGCGATCTGGCGCCCCCGGTGCAGGCCAAGCTGCTGCGGTTCATCCAGGACAAAACCTACGAGCGCCTCGGCGATCCGGCGCCCAGGAAAGCGGATGTGCGCATCGTTGCCGCCACCAACGCCGATTTGGAGGGGCGAGTGGCCGACGGGCGGTTCCGGGAGGATCTGTTCTACCGCCTTAACGTGATCTCCCTGACCGTCCCCCCGCTCCGGGAACGGCCGGAGGACATCCCGCCGCTGGCCGGGGCGTTTCTCGCCCATTTCAGCCAGACCAATCATAAACCGCTCCGTGGCTTTACGGCCGAAGGCGAGGCCGCGCTCGAGGCCCACCCCTGGCCGGGCAATGTCCGCGAGCTGCGCAACGCCGTGGAGCGAGCCGTGATCCTGTGCGGCGGCGACCGGATCGGGGCCGGGGATCTTCCCGGCCATATCGCACCCGCCCGGGCCGTCCCCGCCATCGGGGACCGGCTCCCGCTGGCGGAGATCGAAGAACAGCACATCCGGCGCGTCATCGCCGATACCGGCTCCCTGCAGGAAGCCGCCGACGTGCTGGGGATCGATCAGGCCACGCTCTGGCGGCGGCGGAAAGTCTATGGCATATAGGCTCTTCGGCTTTTGGCCTTTTCACCGCCTTGCATTTTGCAAGGCGCCCCCCATCCCCGCTTTGCAAATTTCAAGGCAAAACCGGCCCCGTCATTTTCGAATATTCAACAATCCAATTGCTTAGGGTTTGGCATACCTGTTGCTTACTCGTTTGCAGGCGACAACGGATGCCGAAAGGAGGGTCGCGATCCATGACGCTGAAACAGAAATTGTTGATCGGATACGGGGTGGTGTTCGTTCTCATGGGGTTGGTGGTGGCCTGGGCCGTGGCGAATCTCGTTTC
>JAABTM010000345.1 GCA_011389855.1 Desulfobacteraceae bacterium | reverse complement strand
CCTTTGTCCCTTTGTCCCTCTGTCCCTCTGTCCCTCTGTCCCTCTGTCCCTCTGTCCCTCTGTCCCTCTGTCCCTCTGTCCCTCTGTCCCTCTGTCCCTATCCCTTAAAACCACTCCGACGGAATATTGGTCAGCGTATGGTCGTGCCGTCCGAAATCCCCCTGGAAATTGTTCACCGTTTCGACGATGACCCACACCACGTCTCCCTTCTCGCGTTTAAAGAGACGCGTCGGCTTTTTATAGAGCGCTTCGGCTTTCTTGAAATCCATGTTCAGCCGGACGTTGTTGGCCAGCACCGACGTGATTCCCTCGTCGTCGAGGCTCTGGATGTGGTGCATGGCCGCGATGTCGTTTTTGGCCTTCTCGAAAGAGAAATTGGCCAAATCGGCGAGAAAGCCGTAGGTGTGGCGCAGCATGTGCCAGCCTTCGAACATGTCTTCCCAAAGGAGCAGCGCCCGCACCGTCTGAAAATCCGTCCCCAGGATATCGTCGCGGTGGACGGTCCCCTCGATGGTGCAGCCGGACTGGATGCTCGGGATGTCCAGCAGCCGCGAGGTGTAGGAGACGAGATAGTTGACCATGTTGTGGGTGACGGACCCCATCTTCAACTCCGGGTTTCGCCCGGCCGTACACATGGTCGGATAGGCCCCGTTGACGATCGTGACATCAGGATCGACGGCATAGGCGATGGCCATTCCCGCCAGGAATTCGGCAAAAGCGAGCAACGCGATGCCGTATGGGGTCATGGGGCCGTTCTGCCCGCTGAAGGGCATGGTCGTCAGGTAGACCGGCAGCCCCTGTTCCACGCACTGAACGAAAATATCGACTTTGTCCTTGTAGGAGAGCGTGAGCGGCGAATCGAAAAAGGAATGGGTCGTGATGATGTAATGCCCCTTATCCCGGTGTTTCACCGCCTCATCGATCCCGGCCGGGGTCGACACGTTCACGAAGATCGGGGCTTCGTAGATGTTCGTCATCACCCCGAACTGCTCCACCTCGAACTGGGCCAGTTGTCGCGCGCTGACAAAGGCGAAAGGCAGTTCACCGTTCTTGGCCAGCATCGCCTGCTTGATGATGTGGTTGAGGGTGGGGTTTTTCAGCTCGAGGTCGCCTTCCTCCCCGCTCCCTTCCTGGATGTACCCCGCGATGCCGCCGGGCCCGAAGGATTTGTCGATGACCGGAAACTCGAACCGCGTCTGGAAATCGATGATTTTCTGGATGTAATCGGGTTCGAAATGGACCCGGCGGGTGGTCGGGTCGTGGATCGCCCCGGCCCCCGTTCCCCTGGTCATTCGCTCGACCACGTCGCCGTAGTCGACAGGTTCGCCTTTTTCTTTTCGTTCCGGAATATTGATGCCCGCATAGAGCAGCACCTGTTTTGCGTCATATATTAAATCCCGGGCCAGTCGGTTCCACTGATTTTCAGGAGAACTCTGCTGAGGTTTTCTGACCATTCCTGCCCCCTGCCGTAAAAAGGATGAAAGCCGCCGGGCCGTCCGGATGGACGGCCGCCGTAACCGTTGTTGTAAAGTCTCCCGATATCATGGTTTGAGCCCCATGGCCTGGGCCGTCAGTTCCGCGATGTCCCGGTCCTGAAGATCGGTTTCCCGGGCCGCCAGCCCGTCTTCGAGCATGGTCATGCAGAAGGGGCAGGCCGTGGCGACGAATTTTCGTCCATCATCCCCTCCGCCGCGGCCCTTGACGGCGGCTTCCGCGCTCGCCAGCCGCCGGTCGTTGACCCGCTGATCCGTCGCCTCCTCGTACCAGGTCAGGCCGCCGCCGCCTCCGCAGCACATGGCCATTTCCCGGGTCCGGTCCATTTCCACGGTCCGGACGCCGTCGATTTTCGCCAGCACTTCCCGGGGCGCGTCGAAGATCCGGTTGTGGCGGCCCAGGTAACAGGAATCGTGGAAGGCGACAGTGGCTTCCACCCGTTCCGACAGGGAGATCCGGCCCTGGGCGACCAGGTCGCGGATCAGTTCCGTGTGGTGGATCACTTCGTAGTTCCCGCCGAAGTCGGGGTACTCCTTCTTGAAGGTGTTGAAGCAGTGGGGACAGATGGTCAGGATCTTGCCGAACTTATAGTCGTTCAGAAGCTCCGCGTTGGACTCGGCCTGCATGGCGAACAGGTATTCGTGACCCATGCGCCGGGCCGGATCGCCGGTACACCGTTCCTCTTCCCCCAGCACGGCGAACTCGACGCCCGCGGTCTGGAGGATCTTCACCATGGCCCGAGCGATCTTCTGGTTCCGGGGATCGAAGGCCGCGGAACATCCCACCCAGAACAGGTATTCCACGGTTTTCCCCTCTTCCGCCACATCGGCCATGACGGGCACATCGAGCCCCCTGGCCCATTCCAGCCGGGCCGTGGGATGCTCGTTCCAGGGGTTGCCCCGTTTCTCGATGCCGTTGAAAACGTCGGCGTAGGTTTCGGGAAAGGCGTCCTGGATCATCACCTCGTTGCGTCGGATCTCCAGGATCTTGGACAGGGGGTCGATGAGGGCCGGGCAGGCCTCCACGCAGGCCATGCAGGTGGTGCAAACCTGGATCGCGTCGGCCGATATCGCGGAATCGCTGGATTCCAGTATCCGTTGGCCTTCAAGAGGCGCGGCAAAGGCGGGCGTCTCCGCGTTGACCTGGGTCCGCAGCCCGAGGACGATCTCCCGGGGCGACAGGACCTTGCCGGAAATGGCCGCCGGGCAGTTCATCTCGCACCGCCCGCATTCGGTGCAGGAGGCCACGTCGAGCAAGTCCTTCCGGTTCAAATCGCCGATCACGTCGTATCCCAGGGACTCGTCCCGCTCGAAGGCGCCCTCCACGTCCAGGGTCTTGAGGCGGCCCCGGGGACGGAGGTCCTGGAACAGGATGTTCACCCCGGCGGTGAGCAGATGCATCACCTTGGGGACAAACGGCAGGATGGCGATGCCGGCCAAAGCGAGAATGCCGTGGAGCCACCAGAGCAGACCGTGCCACGTCGCGACCGCTTCGGTTCCGGCCCCGCCGACCATGCCGGCGACGGCCATGCCCACGGGGGACCAGCTCGCCGGGTACCCCAGCCCGGGGCCGACGGCGGCGATCCGCAAGCCTTCCACGGCGAACCCGGTCACGGCGATGAGGAGCAGCCAGACCGGCAACAGCAGGTCCACGGCCTGCCATTTGAGCTGGGTCCGCTTCAGCGCGTAACGGCGGACCAGCGCGATAAGCAGCCCGGCGATGAGCAGGGCCCCGGCGATGTCCAGGACCAGCTCGAACCAGAGAAAGAACGATCCCTGGAGGATTGCATGGTCCATGCCGATGATTTTGTGGAAAACATCGTATTCCACCGCCACGATGACGGTGCCGATGAACAAAAGAACCATCCCCCAGAAGATGCCCAGGTGCATGACCCCGGCCAGGGGATGGCGGCGGACGACGGTCCGGTTGGTGGCGATGGTAACAAGGGCGCCGGCGATGCGGCGCGCCATGCCGGACCGGTCGAGGGGGACCGGCCGGCCCTTGAGGATGCGGCGAACGTGCAGGTAAATGCCGTAGACGAACAGGGCCACGACAAAAAAAGCCAGCACGTACAGGAATATTTCGTCGGACGACGAGATATTCCAGAAGATTTCACGTGTTGCCATGTAAAACGTCCCTTCCTACTCCGAAGAGAAGGCGTCCCGCTCTGCGCGGAACGATTATGGTGTTTTCAAACTCATTTCCCCCCGCACAATTTCTTCAGGTCCCGGGACGAGACCTTGAAGGATTTGTGATGGACGCCGGGGTTGAAATAGACCTGGGCCTGTTTCATCAGATCGGGATCGAGGTAGACGGGCAGCGGGGTCAGATGCCCGAAGGGCGGCACGCAGCCCACCTCGCAGCCCACTGCTTCGCTGACCGCTTCCGGTTTGGCGAAGGAGACTTTCTTGGTGTTGACCGTTTTGGCCGCCGCCTTCCAGTCCACCTTCTTGTCGCCGGGCATCACCAGCACGACCATGGTCTTCTCCTTGGTGGCGAGCACCAGGGACTTGACCGTCTCCGCCTCGCTCACCCCCAGGGCCTCGGCCATGACCGGGTTGGTGTATACCGGTTCGTGTTCGCGGATCTCGTAATCGATCCCCTTTTTGGACATGATGTCGATGATGTTTTCTTCGAGAGTCATATTGGGTTGTTTCCCTTTTTTGGTGATTTGCAATGAGTGGCTTGTGGCTTGTGGCTTGTGGCTTGTGGCTGGAAACAAAAATGCCATCCACAAGCCACTATTCACTATCCACTATCCACTACCCACTACCCACTACCCACTACCCACTCTTTCCCGCCCGAATCGCCTCCGTCAACGCCGGCACCACTTCGTGCAAATCCCCCAGCACGCCGTAGTCGGCCTTGGCGAAGAAGGCGGCTTCCGGGTCTTTGTTGATCACCAGGATATTCTTGGCGCCTTTGCAGCCCACCAGGTGCTGGATGGCGCCGCTGATGCCGCAGGCGATGTAGAGTTCGGGGGAGATCCGGGTGCCGGTGAGGCCCACCTGGTCGGAGTGGGGCCGCCAGCCGTTGTTGGTGGCCACCCGGGACCCGCCCACGGCGCCGCCCAGCAGGCCGGCCAGTTCCTCCAGGATGGCGTAACCTTCGGGACCGCCGACGCCGCGGCCGCCGCCGACGACCACCGGCGCGGTCT
This sequence comes from Desulfobacteraceae bacterium, assembly GCA_011389855.1. Lineage (GTDB taxonomy): Bacteria > Desulfobacterota > Desulfobacteria > Desulfobacterales > JAABSP01 > JAABTD01. The sequence goes on along the minus strand of JAABTM010000345.1, from coordinate 491 downwards.
TGAGGCTGATGCCCTCTTCCACGATTTCCTCCCGGCGGGAGACCCGGACCCGGAGGTCCATCTCCGTCAGGGTGGGCTCGATGGTCTGGAGGACCGGTTCCACCGGTTCGGCGGCTTCCTGGGCTTCGACGATGTGAAGCGCCGAGGTCAGCAGCTTCGGTTCGCCGTCGATAACGGCGTCTTCCAGAAGGCTGCTGCCCCAGCGGAGGCGGGTGATCCTGAAGGGATCGCCGCCGGTCACCGCCGAGCAGTTGGCCGCCAGGGGCGCATCGGTTCGGGCCGCTACATGGGCCATGACCTCGCTTCCCCGGTCCGTGGCCGCCGCCATGACGATGGTCGGCCCCAGGAGTTCCATGGCCTGGATGGCCGCGCTGGCGTAGGCGGCCGGCCCGTACTCGTCCAGGGCCTCGTGAACCGCCAGGGCCGCCGTGGCGGCGCCGTATTTGCCCACTTCCGGGATCAGGGGCCGCGCGATTTCTCCAAAGAGCAGG
>JAABTM010000076.1 GCA_011389855.1 Desulfobacteraceae bacterium | reverse complement strand
CGCGGCCGGTGTCGCTGACGGCCAGCAGCACGTAATCGCCGGGCGCAAACCCGGCGTGGATGGCGCAATAGGCATCATCGAACGCGGCCTCGCCCGTCTCGATGGTAATTTTGCCCACGCCCTTGACGGCATCCCGGGCGTTGACGCACAGATTGGCCAGAATCTGATCGACCTGGGAAGTATCCACCTTGACCGGCGGGAGATTTTTGCCGGGCAGCCAGGTTAGGTGGATGTCCTCGCCAATGAGCCGGCGCAGCATCTGGAGCATCCCTTCCACGGTCTCGTTCAGATCGATGACCTTGGGCGCAACGGTCTGTTTGCGGGCAAAGGTCAACAGTTGCCGGGTCAGAATCGCCGAGCGCTCGGCGGCCTTCCGAATTTCCTCCAGGTCGGAAAAGAGCGGCTGCGCGGGATCCATCCACTCCAGGGCCATCTCCGCATGCCCGATGATCACGCCCAGCATATTGTTGAAATCGTGCGCCACCCCGCCCGCCAGCCGGCCAACCGTTTCCATCTTTTGGACCTGGGTAAGCTGCTCCTGAAGCTTCTCGCGCTCCTCCTCGGACCGTTTTTGTTCGGTGATGTCCCTGAATTCAACCACGCGAACCCTCTTCCCTTTATAGGGGATGTTTCTCGCCTCGAGACGCAAGGGGTATTCTTCCCCATTCCCGCGCACCCCGAATACCTCATAGGGCTTCTCATAGCCGGAGCGAATATTGTTCCTGACGGTTTCGCGGGATTTTTCAGCGATCAGCAAAAGCCCATCCATCCCGATCAGCTCATCATAGCCAAACCCGGTAATCTCGGCGAGTCCCTGGTTGCATTCCAGAATGACGCCCTGGTCGTGAATGGCGATGCCGCCGAACGAGGCATTATGCAGGGCCTTGAAACGGACTTCACTTTCGATGAGATCCTTCTCGGCCCGCTTGCGGTCTGAGATATCCTCGAAAGCAGCATACGCCTGAAAGGGTTTTGTTTGTCCCTGCTCAAACAGGGGGATTGCCGTGATGGACAGCCAGATGTGGGCGTTTCTGTCCGGATGAAACACGCCCCGGATCACGGGCCCGACCGTTTCTCCGGTACGCAGGGCGATCATGGACGGATGGTCCGCGCCTGGAACATCCGTGCCGTCTTCCTTGATCATGTTCCAGCGCGGGCCCATGGACGTCTTGCCCCGCATCTGATCCAACGAGAGGCCAAGAATCCTTTCCGCGGCGGGATTTGCCGAGATGATGGTCCCGTCGGCGGCATGATAAACCACCCCCTGAGTCATGGTCTCGAAGAGGCGGCGGTGCTTTTCTTCGCTATCCCGCAGGGCATCCTCTTTGCGCCGCAATAAGAGAATATCCGCTATGCTGGAAGTGATCATCCGCAGGCGATCGATGTGCCTTTCTTCGTACCCCGGCGCCCTGTTTGCCGCCCCGGCCACCGCGACGACTTTATCGCCATGGAGAATCGGGACGCCAAGATAGCGGGCGATCGGCACATGGCCCTCCGGCAGCCCCTGTTTGTCAAGGGCGCGAGAGTAGTCATTGCGGATAACCGGTTCCCGCCGCCGGATCGGTTCCGCCCATAACCCCGCCGTCTCAATTGGAAAGCGAAAGGGTTTGTCCGCGATCTTGCACTCGGCCATCGCCGCCGGCGACCAGACATGAGCGATCATGGCCGATTCGTCCGGTTCCAGCATGCCGAAAAAAGCCATCGGGCTGTCGGTCACCTCTGAACATGCCTCGCAGAGTACGGTCGATATCGCAGTGTCGTTGTCGTTGATCATCTCATGGAGCCGAAGGGTTATTTTTTGACACCGGCGCGCCCAGTAGGTTTCCGTAATGTCGATATGCGCGCCGCGAAATCCAAGAAGGCCGCCATCCTGAGCAAAGAAGGCGATGGCGTTGGTTCGGATGCGGACACGCCCGCCGTCTCCGCGGCGGCACCAATATTCAATATCCTTTACCGGTTCCGGTTGACGGAGCACTCGGGCCATGATGGCGCTGATCCTTTCCCGGTCTTCGGGATCGACCGGAAATATGAGATTCCGTCCGACTATCTCTTCCGGCTCATAACCCAAAATCTCATGGACACGACCTGAAACGTGTGTCAGGGTGAGGTTCGCATCCACTTCCCAGACAATACCGGCGTTGGCCTCAACGACGTTTCGGTAACGTTCCTCACTTTCACGCAACGCCTCCTCGGCCTGTTTGCGCTTGGTGATGTCCGTACTGAACCCCTGATAAGCCATGACCCGCCCATCCTCATCCCGGATCGCGCGGACATTTCTGGAAACCCAGAATTCGGTTCCGTCCCTGCGCTTGAACCGGCATTCAAAGTCGATCACCTTGCCGTGTTCCGTCATCAGACATAAAAATGCTTCACGGTCCGCCGGATCGACATACACCTGCGTCGCGATGTCCGTGATGGAAGCGATCAGTTCTTCCGGGCTCTCGTAGCCGAACATCCTGGCCAGAGCCGGATTGATCGAAATGTAGCGACCCTCGGGCGTGGATGTGAAAATGCCGATGGGGGCGTTATCGGAGATGTCCTGGAGGCGCCGTTCAGGCATAGGGCCGCTTTTGCATGGGTGTTGCTTGATTCGGGCATTGACGGCTCCTTGCAATCTTTACCCCAATCTTGAGATCTTCTACCGTGAGAAGAAGGCTCAAAATGTCTTCCGCCTGATTTGAAAAGGATGATTCAACATCGCTGTGTTTCCATTTCGGAATTTGATTCCATCCAATTTGGAAGCGGCGCTCCGGTCGCTTTGGAATAGAGTTTTTCAGGGGAAATGTCGATCTCATTTCCCCATACAATGGTTCCCACCTCTTCGTCTATTTTGTAACTCTTAAAGAAAGTTATATCTTTAAACTTTTCGAAAACACCCCCGCGATCCAAATACTCAGTAAAATCGACAATGCCGCTTCTCCCATCGTCAAAAATGATCTCTATTTTATATCCTTCTTTATAGCGAGCCGAAACAACATCGCGGAGCATGGCGCCCTCCGTACATTAATCCAAAGGTTTTATCTTTTTTGGCTGTTGGTTGGCTCGAGCCAAATCCCAACTTTCCATCAATTCCTGTTGATGTTGAGATGCCCACTCCCTGACCATCTTGATGGCCCTAGTCGGCATTTTCCCGTCCAACACCCGCAAGGTTCGAATATCGATGGCAACTTTGTTTCGGCCATACCGTGCATGAAAATGGGGCGGATTGTGCTCATCGAAAAACATGGCAATGATAATGCCGTAGAATCTGCATATCTCAGGCATTCTCAGCCTCATACAACCAACACCGCACCCGATGCTCCGATTCAACCGCGATCAGTTCCGGCATGTTTTCGCCGCAGACCGCCATCACCTCCGGACAACGCGGCGCGAAGGGGCATCCCGCCGGCAGGTCATACAGGCTGGGGACCAGCCCTTCGATCTCGGCCAGCCGCTGCCGCCCCACCCGGGACCGGTCCCCCAGCTTGGGGATGGAGCGGAGCAACCCCCTTGTATACGGATGCTTCGGCGATTCGAAAATAGCCAAAGTCGAAGCCTCCTCCACCACCCGCCGGGCGATTTCGGCGATGACCCCCAAGTCGTGGGTGATCATCAGAAGGTGATCGCCCCCGTTCACGCCGCCTCGCCCGCCTTTTTTAAAAACCGGTCCAGCCGGTCGTAAAGCCCGGACAGGCTGTCGATGACCGCGCGTTCGTCTTCCGTGTGCTGGCTCATCTCCCCGTCGGCGCCCCAGATGACGCTCTTGATGCCGAAATCCGCCAGGTGCCGGGCGTCGCTGGCGCCGTGCTCGAATCCTGTGGTCGTCCCTTCGGAGACCGACAGGAGGAGGTCCAGGTAGGGGGAGTCGCCGCCGATGAAGAGTGGATCTTTATCGGTTACAATGAGATCGCCTTTGATCCGGGACCGCATCTCTTCGACCAGCGCGTCCAGGTCGTCGTTTTCGGTGTAGCGGATGTCGAAGATCGCCTCGGCCCGGTCCGGCACCTGGTTGACGGATTGCCCCCCTTGGATTTTGCCCAGATTGGCGGTTCGATGCCAGTGATCCGGCGCATCGAGGTCGAAGAAGGATCGGATTTCCGCGCAGTCCGCCATCAGGTTTTCGATGGCGTTTTCCCCCAGCCACGGCCGGGCCCCGTGGGCCGATTTTCCACTTGCCGTCAACCGCAGCCGCAGGATGCCTTTTTCCTTGACCACGATTTTTTGGAGGTTGCCGCCGTCCAGCGCGATGCAGAAATCGGCCTTGACGTGTTCCAGAACCTTTTTGGCGCCGTTGGGTCCGCCCACCTCTTCGTCGCCGGTGATCAGGATGCCGAGGGACGGTTTTTCAGCCCCCCGTTTCGTGTGCTCCCGCATCAAAATCATGGACAGGGCCGCGGCGTATTTGTCGTCGATGGCCCCCCGGCCGTACAGTTTGCCGTCTTTTTCATAGGGTTCGAACAGGTCGTCCGGACCGTCCACCACATCGATGTGGCTCATGAGCAGGATATCGACGCGACCGTCGTCCGGCGCGGACAGGACCGACGGCGTGTCGCTGAAATTGAAGCGGCGGGCGGGGAGGTCGTGTTTTTTCAGCCAGTCTTCGACGAAATCGGCGCAGCGGTGGATCTCCGCCGTGTTGGAAATCATGGTTTTGAATCGAATCAAGTCCTTTGTCAGCTCAACGATTTCACGCATTCGGTTTCCTTTGCTATGTGAAGTAATCATTAGCTCTTACCATGGCGGAGTGGGGATGAAAACACTTTTTTGACTTGCCGGGGTCCGAAAAATCATTATCCTTAGAAAAAAGGAGGTCTCCATATGATCGAAAAAATCCAACCACCCCAGGACGCCGCGCCTTCGAATCTCCTCGCCTACCGCATCACCGGCGAGATCACCAAAAAGAAAAGGAAGGCCGTTTCCGAGGACATGCGGCGCGCCATCGACGCGCACGGGGCCATCCGGATCCTGCTGATCGTCGAGCCCTACCCCGACATCGTCATCGGCGCGGACGGGCTCTACGAGAACCTCAAATTCATCATGATTCATTCCGGCGCGATCCAGCGGCTGGCGCTGGTCAGCCGGAAGTTTTCCGAAGAAACCTACATGGCCATCTTCGGCCTCTTCTCCGGCATCCCCACGGAGCATTTCCATCCCGACCGCATGCAGGCCGCCTGGAAATGGATAAGCGAATGACTGAATTCGGCCCGACAGCCCAAATTAAACCTTGATAAATTCCATGTGCCCCGGTACAAACAAAACGACCTTCGGCGTCACCACCGAAGGTCGTTTCTGTTTCTGAGACGCCGCGGAGGAGGCCGCGTCTCCTCCGTCGGGCGATTTGGGGTTAAGGAGGTTTGGAATGTGCGGCATCGTCGGCTATTTTGGAGGGGCGGGCAACGGTCTGACCCGGATTCTCACCGCCATGTCGGCGATCATCTATCGGGCGCCCGACTCCACCGGCGTCGGCCTCTACGGCGACGATATGGAGCCGATCCGGACCCGGAAGGCCATCGGCTCCGTGGCCCAGCTCAGCCGGACTCTCCTCAAAGCCGCCGCCTATCCCAACCAGGCGGCAACGTTGCTGGACGTCTGGACCGGGGAGTCGGATGCGGCCCCCACCCTCGCGCATCAGCACCGGCTGCTGGTCTTCGAAGGGTTCATCGATCCCGACACCGCCCCCGAGACCATCGAGGCCGACGCCTACCCCACCTTCGACGCCCTGACGGATCTCGATGCCGCCCATCCCGCGGTCCTCTCGCCGGGGCGTCCCGGACGCCCCGGCCCCATGCCCGTTTTTCCCATCCGATCCAGGAAAGATCTGCGGGCCCTCATTGAACGACTGACCACCGATTACGATCTCTCCTTCGTGGTCATCCAGTATTTGATCCGGAACGCGCTGGAAGCCGCCCTGTCCGAGAGCGCCGAATCGGGCAGGCTGGAGGTCGATCCCGAGGATATTCTCCGGGAATTCGACGCGCTTTTCGAAAAGGTCTTTCTGGAGGAACGGTACCCCAAGCCCTCCCGGCTCCAGTACGCCTGGCATGAACGGTATCCCTTCGCCCGGAAGTTCGTCTGGCGCCACCTCAAGGACTGCGCCGTCCGGATCCCCTCCGATTACGACCGGGACGGGGTCCGCTGCCTGTTCCGGCTGCTGGACGCCGCCTTCATGTGCCGGTACGCGCTCCGGTCCGGGAGCCACGAGGTCATGCAGCGGCGGCTGGAGTCCATGTGGCCGGGGGCCGCGAAGATTCCCAACCTGGACTGGCGCAACCTCTATCAGGCGGAAAAAGGGGTTAATGTCTACGGACGGGCCGCCGCCGCCGTGTTCACCTGGCTCAAAGAGATGGAACTCCTCCCGGACCTGGACGACGCCCTGTCCGCGACGATTCACCCGTCGTCCCCGGACACCACGCCCATCTCGCTCCGGTTCCTCTCCCAGCCCATCATTTCCCACGGCCGATGGGCCATCCAGTCGCCGGTGACCCTGAAAAACGCCCATCCGTTTCTGGACGCCTGGGGCCATCGGGCCATGGTGCTCAACGGCCAGTTCAACGCCGAGGTGGAGGCGGAGGTCAAGGACTTTTTGAGCCAGACCGCCGGGGTCTCTTTCCGGACCGGCAATTCCACCGAATACCACTGCCTTCTCTGGGGGTATTATTTCCAGAACCTGAGATCGGAAAAGCGGCGTTACGACGACATCCGGTCGGCCATCGACGCGGGATTCGACGACCTGGAAATCGGCAGCAAGGCCATCGATTACAGCGTCTACCAGCGCGTCAAGAACAAAACCGACGCCCAGCTCGACGAGATGGCCTTTCTGGAGGCGACCCGGTTCATGGCGGGAAAGGGCGGCCAGGTGGCCGTATCCGGCATCAGCCTCTTTTCCCCCCGCCGGTTCTACGTGGCGGCCCACAACCGGCCCTGTTTCATCGTCAAAAGCGCCGCCAGCAACGACTACATGGTCGTCTCCGACATCAACGCCGCCCTGGGGCTCTTTCCCCAGTCCATAATCTACGAAAAGACCGTGGCCCTGAACCGGCTCCGCCGGCGGCAGGCCCAGGCCATCGACGATCTCCGCCGGGCCGGAGAGGGGAAAAAGGCGGAAGACGCCTGTAAATCCCGGTACGAGGCCGAGGCGGAGGACCTGCTGTCCGCCTTCAAGGTAACGGTCTATCCCCTGGACGGGACGGAAATTTTCGCCCGGATCGAGACCGTCTTCACTCCGGACGGGCTGAGCCGCGAGGTGACCCTCACCGATTTCCAGGGCCGCGCCCTGCCCGAGATCAAGCCCTTCACCACCCTGCTCAGCCCGACCCACATCCGGAAAGACCTCTACGGATCGTTTTACGAGACCCATCTCAACGAGATCCCGGAGCGGCTGCGGGACATCATTCGCTCCTATCTCCCCGAGGACGGTCCGCCGTCGCTTCCCCTGCGGGAGCGGTACCTGACCCGCCGGTTCGGACCCGGGCTCGCCGCCCTCAAGCGGATCATTCTGGCGGGCATGGGCAGCGCCCACCACGCCGGCATGATGGCCCAAACCCTCTTCATGGACGTCATGCCCGACATCGACGCGGTGCCGGTTCAGCCGGTGGAGATCGAGGATCTCAACCGGGAGATCGTGCCGGATCGGGACCTGGTGATCCTCGTCTCCTGGTCCTCCACCACCGCCGACATGGTTCAGCTGGCCATCGACTTGAGGGACCGGAACGTGGCCGTCATCGGCGTCACCGAGAAGGTCTTCTCGGACATGGCCCTGCTGACCCACAACAGCGGCGGCGTCGTCCCGGTGCTCAGCGGCGAGGAAGTGACCATTTCCGGCCTGAAAAGCATCGTCTGCATGCTCCATGTCCTCTACCTGCTGGCCCTGTGGATCGCCGACAAACAGGGCAGGGAACCGGCGGACCCGGACATACCGGACGCCCTGCGGGCGGCGCCCGACACCATCGAGGCGCTGCTTTCCGACGGCGCCATGCAGGGGTTTTCAGAGGAACTGGCGGCCCGGTCCAGCCGGAGCGAAACGGCCGTGATCTTCGGGTCCCTCAACATGGCGGGAACCTGCCGGGAAGCCGCCCTCAAGATCGAAGAGAACGCCTGGACGGTCCTGGGCAAGCCCCTGGACTACCGGGAATACTTCTATTATCCGCTCAAAAAACGGTTCGACGGCGCCAACGCCAACCTGGTAATGGTCAACGCCACCAGCGCCGGACGCCTCGACGAGGCCGTCACCCTCATGAAGCGGCTCTACCTTTCGGACGTCCCCTTTGCCGCGGTGACCTATGAAAACGACCGGAAAGAGGAGATCGACTTTTTCAGCCGGGACACAACGGTTTCCCTTCCCAAGCTGCCCGATTCGCTCCAGCCCCTGGCGGACCTCATCTTTTACTACCGGTTCGCCCTCTCTTTCGCCCAGGCCCATGGCCGGCAGGCCGACCAGTTCCCCCGGAACCGGGCCAAATCCCTGACCGCCAGCCGGGGACGGACCGAAGCGTTCAACCGCCGCGGCTCGGCCCTGACCGGGCTGATCCGGTCCGAAAAGGCGTTGGGCAAAATCCAGCCGCCGGCATCCGCCCCCCCGGACGCGGAGGAAGACCTCCCCTCCCCCTGGGAAACGGCGACGGAAAGCGAGTGGGAGGGGGTCTATTACCGCCAGATGCGGAAACTGGCCGACATTCTGGACGGCGCCGACCCCCTGGACGCCCTGACGACCCGGACGCCCCATGAAACCCAGGGGCTGGCCGCCCTCCTGTTCGAGGAGATCGCCCAGGAGGGGGAGGTCGTTTTCGTGCCCTTCGACCGGCTGGCCGACAGCGCGGCCCGGGATCTGGCCCGCCGATGGGGTCCCCTTCTGGGCTGCACCGCCCGGGTGGCGGCCCTGGGCGAGCCGTTGACCCATTTCACTTCGGACGATCTGCTCATTTTCCTGGCCGGACGGGAGGCGACGGAGGGGTTTCTGCTGGAACGGCTCCGCCAGAGCGCCGGCCCCTGCCTGTGGGTGGGGCCGGACATCCCCCGGGCCGCGGTCCGGATTTTCCAGCGCTCCATGGGCTGCTTTCGCTTGAAAGAAGAGGCCGCCGCCTTCATCGAAACCGCCGCCCTTTACGCGGCGGTCAGCTTTCTGTTTCTCGGGGCCTGGCGGGAACGCGACCCCGAACAGGGCGATCTCCTGGCGCGCCATTTCCGGCGGAGCGCCGGGGTCGTCCGGACGATCCTCCAGGACCAAAAACTCCACTTCGACATCCTGTCGGCCATGGCCGAAAACAGCGCCTACAACACCGCCTTCCTGCTGGGTCCGCCGGGGGGCGCGGGGGCATGGTGGATGGAGATATTCGATCAATCCGGGGCCGTTTCCCTCCAGTTTCATCCTTTCGGGGAGAGCGCCCACGGCCCTTTGGCCACGGTGGACGACAGGATCAGACGGAAGTTCGTCCGGTTGACCCATCGGATCAGCATGGCGGCGTCCTACGGCGAAGAGGCGGTCTCCGCCTGGGAAAACCGCTACCTGGCGAGGGAGGACGTGGATGCGTTTCTGAAACGCTCGCCGGAAAAGCTGGAAGACCGGATGGAATCCCCGTTTTTCGCCGAAGGGGAGTGGTATCTGCCGGCCCTCCGCCCCGGCTACGACGTTTCCGAGGACAACCTGATTATTCTGGACGTGACCAGTGAAAATCATTTCGACCAGGCCCTGGACGAACTCTCCACCTTCGGATGCCGCTACGCACGGATGGTTGTCGTCTCCCAGACCGCTTTTTTGAAGACGTCAGAGAAAAAAGCCCTGTTTAAATACCCCGTCAGCCGCTTCATTTTCCTGCCCGGCGTCGCCGAAGGCATCCCCGTCTCACGCCTTCAACTCCCCTTTGCCCTGGGCCTGACCGGCATGGCGATGGCTGCGGCCGCCGCCAAAGTGCGAAATCACCGGTTCCAGCCGGCGTCCGAAGCGTCGGCCCTCACCGCCGCCTTCGGCCCGGTGGGCGACACCATGCTGCGCCACCGCATGGACATCCAGTACCTGGATCACCGCCTCATCGAATCCATCAAAAAGCTCTCCCCCATGGTGGAAAAGGTGGAAGGCGTCGGTCGTTACGCCGTGAGAAGAATCCGCGAAGAAGCGGATCTGCTGGCCATGGTCCGGGAAAATCGGCTCTACAACCCTGAGGACGCACTGGAAAAATACCGGATTCAGGCGCCGTCCAACGCGCCGTTTTACCTGCTCCATCCCGAGCGGGAGGGCTTCGAAGGCAGGGCCCGCTATCTTGCCGACGAGAGTTTCAGCGAAGGCGAGTGGGACTTGTGGGGCGAACCCCTGGGCAACGTCTGGAAGGTGCTCACCCACCGGATGCTCGGCATCCAGGAGAGCGGGGAGAACAAGCCGGTGCTGCTGGTTCCGCTCATCGAACCGGCTTCCGGGCGGGGCTGGCTTTACTATCTCCACGTGCGGTACCTGGAGTGGGACCACGGTGCGGGAACGCTCTTTTCCCAGATCCCGGACACCGCCGTCGCCCTGGGCCGGGGCATGCGGTTCTACAATTACATCAGCCCCAGGTACCTCAAAATCGCCAGCCGCTACAACGAGATCATGGTCCCCGACGGCCACACCTGGGACGATCGTCTGCTGCCGCTGATGCGGCGGCCCGACCTGTTTCAACACCCGAGCCAGACCCTGGCCCGGACCCTGGCCGACCGGTTTTCGGCCCTGATGGAGATCGAGCGGCCCAGCCGGACGCCCCCGACCCTGGACAGGATCGCCGACGCCCTCGACGGCCTTTGGCCGGACCTGGACGCCCTCGAATCCCTTTCCGACGACGACCGCTGGCCGCAGCTCCTAAAAAGATTGACAAAATCCTTGCATTCGACCCCCGAAAGGACATTCCCATGAGCCAAACCGAGACGCCGACGCCGAGCAATTTCATCCGGAACTTTATCCAGGAGGACATGAAGTCGAACAAGTGGGGCGGCCGCGTGATCACCCGGTTTCCGCCGGAGCCCAACGGCTATCTCCACATCGGTCACGCCAAGTCCATCAGCCTCAATTTCGGGATGGCGGCCGAATTCGGCGGCAAGTGCAACCTCCGGTTCGACGACACCAACCCTTTGAAAGAAGAGGTGGAGTATGTCGAATCCATCAAGGAAGACGTCAAGTGGCTCGGGTTCGACTGGGAGAACCGGGAATTTTACGCCTCCGATTATTTCCACCAGCTCTATGGCTTCGCGGTGCGGCTCATCGAACAGGGCGACGCCTACGTCGACAGCCTGAGCCCCGAAGAGATCCGGAAATACCGCGGCACCCTCACCGAACCCGGCAAGGAAAGCCCCTACCGGGACCGCCCGGTCACCGAAAACCTCGACCTCTTTGAACGGATGCGCGCCGGCGAGTTCGAGGACGGCGCCCATGTGCTGCGGGCCAAAATCGACATGGCTTCCGGCAACCTCAACATGCGGGACCCGACCATCTACCGCATCCGCAAGACGGCCCATCACCGCACCGGCGACAAATGGGTCATCTATCCCATGTACGACTACACCCACTGCCTCTCGGATTCGCTGGAAGGGATCACCCATTCCCTCTGCACCCTGGAGTTCGAGGATCACCGCCCCCTTTACGACTGGGTGTTGCGCACGCTCGAAGTCTACCATCCCCGGCAAATCGAGTTCGCCCGGCTCAATTTGAGCTTCACCGTCCTGAGCAAACGGAAACTCATTCAACTGGTGGAGGGCGGATACGTCAGCGGCTGGGACGACCCCCGGATGCCCACCATCCAGGGTTTCCGCCGCCGGGGCTTTACGCCGGAATCGATCCGGACCTTCTGCGAACGGATCGGCGTGGCCAAGCGCGACAGCGTGGTGGACCTGGCGCTGCTGGAACACTGCCTCCGGGAGGATCTGAACAAGCGGGCCCCCCGTGTCATGGGCGTGCTGAACCCCCTCAAGGTGGTGATCACCAACTACCCAGAAGGGGAATCCGAAGAACTGGAGGCCGTCAACAACCCAGAAGACCCCGCCGCCGGAACCCGGCAGGTCCCCTTTTCCCGCGAACTCTACATCGAACGGGACGACTTCATGGAAGACCCGCCCAAAAAGTTCTTCCGGCTGGCCCCCGGCCGGGAGGTGCGGCTTCGGTACGCCTATTTCATCAAATGCGAAGAAGTCATCAAAGATGAAGACGGCGCCGTCGTAGAGGTCCGCTGCGCCTATGATCCGGCCACCCGGGGCGGCGACGCGCCCGACGGCCGGAAGGTCAAGGCCACTCTCCACTGGGTGTCGGCGGGCCACGCCATCGAGGCCGAGGTCCGGCTCTACGACCGGCTCTTCAACCACCCCAACCCCGGCGCCGGCAAGACCGATTTCACCGAACACGTCAACCCCAAATCCCTGACCGTGCTGAAGGGCTGCAAACTGGAGCCCAGCCTGGCTTCCGCCGAGCCCGAAAGCCTGCACCAGTTCGAACGACTGGGCTATTTCTGCGCCGACCGGCGGGATTCCCGACCCGGCCGCCCCACATTCAACCGGTCCGTCACCCTCCGGGATCAATGGGCCAAAATCGCCCAAAAAGGGAAGAAATAGAAAACGCGGACCCCGGAAGTCACACCAATATTTGACTCAGTTGGAATCTCCTGTTTTGATAATATTTTCTTGACACACATTCCTTAATTTCTGTATGCATCGATATGGAAATCCACAACCGACTCATATTGTAAAAGGAGACCCTGATGAACGACGATTTCAAGAAACTGTTGAAGGTGGCGTCTTTCGGGCTTAAGGCTTTTTCCCTTGGATTAAACCAGATGGCCAAAACTTTTGATTCATTCGCCGAAAATGATCCGGACGTAAAATCGACCGAAAAAACAACTGACGCGCCGGCTCCGGAACCCAAAGCCAAAGAAAAGGCCCCCGCATCGCCCCGGAAAAAAGCAAAATCTTCCCCGCGGAAAAAGAAGAAGCGGACCGACACCGACATTATTCTCGACGTCATCGTCAACGCGGAAGACGGCATCGATATCAACGCCCTCTCCCGGGAAACGGGGTTTCCCAAAAGAAAAATCAGCGACACGGTGCATCGGCTGAAGCGACAGGAGAAGATTAAGACCTTGAAACCGGGCTTTTATGTGAAGCCGTAGCGCCTTGACGCGCAGCCCGATCAGTATGTCTCATTTTTCAAGTCCGCGCCAATTCGCACCGGACCGCCCCCGGTGTCGTCCCTGCTTCAAAGCGCCAACTTTATAGATCAGGAGAATTTTTATGGCCAAACCAAAAAACGCGATGGAAATATTCCAGCATCTGGATAAATCCAACTGCCGGGAATGCGGCGAAAAGACGTGCCTTGCATTCGCCGGCGCCGTTTTTAAAGGGGCAAAATCCCTGGACCGATGCCCGAAATTGGATTCGGATATGATCGATCAGCTTTCCGGCGGATCGGAAGCGCCGAATCTCGCGGAACGGACCCGGGAGGAATATCTCGGACAGTTGAAGGACGAAATCAGGCGGACCGACCTTTCGGAGGCGGCCGAGAGGGTCGGCGGCCGGTTCAATGGAAAAAAGCTGACCCTCAAAGTGCTGGGCAAGGATTTCAGCGTGGATGCGGAAGGGACCCTTTCAGCGGACATCCACATCAATCCCTGGGTGGCGGTTCCTTTTCTGAATTATGTCCTGTACGCGCAGGGCGTTTCTCCCACAGGCGACTGGGTGTCGTTCCGCGAACTGGAAAACGGCCAAGAGCGCTATCCCCTCTTTCAGAAGCGGTGCGAGGAATCCATGAAATCGGTGGCGGATGTGTATACCGATTTGTTCGACGATATGGTCCACATTTTCGGCGGAAAGGAAGTGGACGAGGCGTTCGAATCCGACATCGCCGTGGTCATCCACCCCCTGCCCAAGGTTCCCATCATGATCTGTTACTGGGCGCCGGAGGATGGGTTGGCCTCGAGTCTTAACATCTTCTACGACGAGACGGCGGATAAGAACCTGGATATCGGCAGCATCTTTACGTTAGGGGCGGGATTGACCCAGATGTTCGAGAAGCTGGCCCAGCGGCATGGATATGTCGCGGCGGCGGGGGGGTGAGGAGAGACAGGGACAGAGGGACAGAGGGACAGAGGGAAAGAGGGACAGAGGGACAGAGGGACAGAGGGACAGAGGGACAGAGGGACAGAGTTAGAGAAAGGCGCTCGGTGAGCGCCTTTCTTTTGTTTGGTCAATCGAAGATGTCCATGATCTCCTTGAGGCCTACGGCGCAACCCGGCGATTTCGGTAGGGGCGAACCTTGTGTTCGCCCCAAGGCCGTAGGCGAAGCCCATCATGAGGCTGGCGACCATGGACCGGCCCTTGGGCGCCAGGGCCTGGGCCATGACGACGCCCAGGGGCAGCGTGGAGAGCACCATGCCGCCGGCCAGAATCGACCCGAAATAGGCCCAGTCGCCCGGCAGTTCCATGAAGAGAATCAGAGACGGCGTCATGAGGATGTGGCAGATGAGAAAGACCGGTTTGAGGCCGTAACGATCCGACGCCAACCCGGCGAAAAGGCCGCTGAAGGTGCCGGAAACGGTGAAGAGCGCGAAAATCACGCCGGCGGAGACCACGGAAAAGCCCTTTTCGACGAAGTACACCGGCATGAAGGTGATAAAGGCCTGGCCCGCCACCGCCCGAATGAACATCACCGCCCAGATCAGAAAGATGGGTTTCCAGGCGTCGCCCAAACTCTCGCGAATGGCCCCCAGGAATCCCAGATGACGCATCCCCTCGCTGATGGGGGTCGGCAGCGTCGCGTAAAGCCAGGCGATCACGACCAGCCCCAGGATCATGGTGGCCGGGAGGCCCGACAATCCGAACCGGGCCGCGTACCAGGTGATGAACAGCGGCCCGATGCCGAAGGCCAGGGTGCCGCCGGTATTGAAGATGGACATGGAAAAGCCCGCTTTGGGTCCCGCGTAGACCGGCACCATGCCGGTGACGGCCGGGTGGAACATGGACGATCCCATGGACCCGATGGAGACCGCCAGCATCAGGGTCCAGAACCCGGTGGCCAAACCGGACAGGGGCACGAAGATCACCGGCAGCAGGAGCCCGCCCAGCACGAACCATCGGGTTTGATACCGGTCGGAGAGATACCCCACCGGCGGCTGGATGATGAAGGCCAGAAACCGACAGTCCAGATGCGGGCCGGTGACGCGGCCGGTGGCGCCGACCCGGGCGATGACATCACCTTGATTTACGAATTCCCCTTCCCTGACCAAAATCTTGTGGAGGTGAAGAAAGGTCGACGAAACGCCGTGGCCGTGATCGAGGATGAGGGTGCCGCCGGAGTAGAACATGTCCGGATGGGACAGGCTCACCACGCCGGCCGCGGCATACAACCGCCGCCCATTCTCCGCCAGCGCTTCCAATACACCCTCCATCGGAATCGCCTTCAACTCCGAAATCGCCGTGGCGACGATCATGAGGTTGGCCGATTCATTGCGCCCGCCGGGTTCCGGCCCCAGCACCGGACTGTCGGTTTCCACCAGCAGACAATCCATCGGCAGGTGTTTGACCAGTTTCTGTTTTTGGCTGGAACGGACCACGGGCGGAGGAATCGAAAAGAAGCAGCCGGCGTCCGCCAGATCTTCGCCCAAGGCGACGACGGCCTTGACGCCCACCGCTTCGGCCCGCCGGAGCAGTTCGTCGCGGTCGTCGTCAAAGGACGCGTCGCAGATGTGGGCGTGGGCGTCGATCAGCGGCATATGGGGGATCGGCGGCGTATTCCCTCCCTAAAACCCCATATCCGCGTTCACCAGCACGATCTTGACGCGGCCCTTGGGGAAGCATTTCTCGGTGATGGTCCAGGTGTTGCAGATCCGGTCGGGGCTCTTGCAGTCTTCGCAGCGGCCGGTCTTGACGCAGGGGGTTTTCTTGTCCAGACGCATGGTGTTGACGGGCGCGGCATATTCCTTGACGCGAAGGAAAGCGTCCTCCAGGCCGTGGACGATTTTGTTGCGGCCCACGATCACGACCACGTTTTTGGGGCCGAAGGTGAGGCCGGCCACCCGGTTGCCGATCATGTCGAGGTTGACCAGCATCCCGTCTTCGGTGACGGCGTTGGTTCCGGTGATGAAAAGGTCCGTGAGCAGGCTTTGCCGCCGCCGTTCGAGGTGTTCCTCGGCGGAGACCGACTTGTCGTAGGTGTCGATGACCTTGAACCGCTCGTCGCCTTTTAGCTGATGATAGAGACCGGTTTCGACATGTGTGACGGAACCGCCCCAAGAGATCGTTTTCACGGTCAGCTTGGGCAGAATCTCGTAAAGGACGACATCCTTGGCCGCTTCGGGCTGGTCGGCGATGAAGACCTCGAAATTATTGCCTTCCAGGGTTTCCTTGAGGGATTCGAGACGGAGTTTCCAGTAGTTGAGAATGGGGTTGTCCATAAAGATCAGCTCCTTTCCGATTCCAATTTCATTAAATCACTCTGTAGCTTGCCATCAAAAATTATTGGGCCAGTTCATGGCGCCATGCAATATCCGCAAAACCTCTAAGGTTTCATCACGGACCTTATATGCGACGATATAGGATGTTCCGGGCATTACCCATTCCCGAGTGCCACGCACTCGCCCGACTCTTCCCATGTAAGGGTTGGAGGGAATGTTTTCGACACTTTTGATGATTCGTCTTGCCATTTCCCTGGCAGCCCGTGGTTTATCACGTTCGATATAGGCACGGATCGATTCGAGATCGTCGAGGGCGGGTTCCATCCATTTCAATCGCATTCGGGACGCGCTTTCTCTTCATCCGTATCCCAGCTTTCCACCCATTCCACGACCTTTTGATGATCCACGAATCGGCCGCTTTCGGCGTGGCGGATGCCCTCCTGAATGGCCTCAATCTGCTTGGATTCTCTTTCCAAATAGATCCGAATAGCCTCCGCGACGCAGGCGGATTTCGACTGTCGGGTATTTTTTGCGAATAAATCAAACCGATCCGCCAGATCCGACGGCAACTGGATGTTCATGTCGATCATATCACTCATGGGCAACACCTCAGTATTTCCCCCAGATTAGCACCAATACTCGTGAACGAATTCCCCGTAAAACAGCCTGGAAGGCTGTTTCATTCCACCATAATCCTACTCTAATCCGTCCAGGCTGTAAAGGATTGGGCGTTTGCCGGAATCGCCGGGCCTTTCCGGACAAAAAAACCCTTGAAAAAACCGCATTAAAATATTAGAACGTCTCTCATAAACCATTGGGTCGCCGCCGAATAAAAACCCGAATGCACACGACACCCCATACGCCAAGACCCCCGTTTCAAGAAAACGATCTATCTCATATATACTTGAAAACATGACAAATATTATCCACAAGACTTTGGTGACCGCTCAAAAAGCCAAGTTTTTGACTTCAGGCGATTTTACGATAAATAACAACAAGATAAACAACAAAAAAATATTTTAAAACAACCCATGGGATGGAACGCCGGCATGGCATAGTCGTTTCAGGATTAAAATCGACAAACCGGTAAAAGGAGATGACCATGCCCACAAAAAAACACAACACCGCATCAAGATCCCTGATTCCCGAGGTTTCCCCCGAATCGGCCACCGGAGACAACGGGGATTTTCTGACCCGCCAGATAGGGGTTTATCTTGAACGCCTTTTCAACCGGCGCTCCCTTGTGCTGGATCGCAAAACCTTGGGGTTTGTATGCTTTGT
>JAABTM010000344.1 GCA_011389855.1 Desulfobacteraceae bacterium | reverse complement strand
GGTAGATCCACTGGAGGGGGTTGACCTGGAAGAGCTGGGCCGCGACCACCACCGGCGATCCCTTGGCCAGGGCCCGGATGACCATGTCCGCCGACGCCACGCCGAACTGGGCGTGGCCGAGTTCCAGTTCCTTGATGGCGTCTTTTTCCGGCCCGCCGGGCTTGACCGTCACCGACAGCCCGGCGGCTTTAAAGACCCCGTGCTCCATGGCGTAGAGTTCGCCCGCCACGCTGGTGTTGAACAGCCATTTGAGCCGGTAGGTGATCTCGGGGACCTTCGGCGTCTCCCGCGCCTCTTCCTGCTGCGTGCAGGCGACCCCGCCCATGGCGGCCAGTAGCGCCGCCAGGATCCAGACCCGGACGGCATGGTGTCTTGTCATGAGCCCCTCCCCTCTTTGGTTGTCTCGAACGCCTTTCCTATGCGGTATCCTACCCATTCCAGGCAGAACAGGTACAGGGATGTGAAAATCCCGATGAGAAACAGCGCCACCAGGATCTTGGCCAGATCGCTCTGATAGAGCGCGATGCGGATGCTGTAGCCGATGCCGTCGGTGGCCGCGATGAACTCCGCCACAATGGTGCCCACCATGGCCATGGTGGCGCTGCCCACAATGACGGTGGTCAGTTTCCCCATGTTTTCAAAGGCCCGGATTTTGACCTGGAGCCGCCAATTCATCCGTCCGGTGGCGTCGAAGAAATGCTCGATGTCCTGAACCGGCTCGGAAAAGACGCCCATGAAGGAGAGCAGCAGGGGAAAATAGCAGATCATGGCGGCGATGAGGAGGCGGGACCCCAGGCCGTCGCCCAGGAGGATGAAAATGATGGGGGCCACGGCCACGATGGGATATGCCTGGATGTTGTAGGCGGCGGCCCGGATCATGGAACCGAACCCGGAGCGGCCCCGGCCGAGGATCCCCACAAGGGTGGCCAAACAGATGGAAATCATGTGGCCCACCACCGCCACCCCCAGGGTGTTGAGGGTGTCCATCAGGTAGCGCCGGGCGACCGCCCTGGCGGCCTCCAGGATGATCCCGACGCCGGGGATCACGTAGTCCGACAGGTTGAGGCCGTATTTAAAGGCCAGCAGGCCGGAGATCCCGATGGAATAGACGATCAGGAACTGGTAAAGCCGTCTATGCAGCATGGACGATCTCCAGCATGGTTCGCTCCAGGTCGTCCTGATGGGGGCGCCGGCCGTCCTTCTGGTTCTGCCCCCGGACGGATACCGCCTGGGGGGACCGCCTGGCCCCCCGCAGCACCAGGATCTCCCGGCAGAAACGGGCCACCTCAGTGACGTTGTGGGAAATATAGAGAAACAGCTTGTCGGAGAAAGCCGCCTTGATGCCCAAAATGATCTTCTCCCGGGTGGCCTCGTCCACGTTGGCCAGGCTTTCGTCCATGATGAGGACGTCGAAATCCTGCACCAAGTAGCGGGCCAGGTTGACCCGGTTCTGCTGTCCCATGGAGAGCTGCCGGAACCGGGACCCCAG
Source organism: Desulfobacteraceae bacterium (assembly GCA_011389855.1). Taxonomy (GTDB): domain Bacteria; phylum Desulfobacterota; class Desulfobacteria; order Desulfobacterales; family JAABSP01; genus JAABTD01. The sequence continues at coordinate 3,664 of JAABTM010000344.1, read as the reverse complement.
ATGCTCCGTCAGCCCGAAGGTGGCGATGAGTCGGTCCAGAAGGTCCCGTCGGTGATCGGGGGTCACTCCCCGGAGGTGATCCCCTACCCCCGTCCATCCCGGCAGCCGCTCGGTGTTGTAGGAATAGAGGGTGCGGGAGACGTCTTCGGCGTGGAATCGCCCATCGTACCCGTTTTCAAGCCCGGCCAGCAGCCGGGCCAGGGTCGTCTTCCCCACCCCCGACGGCCCGAAGAGCGCGTGAAAGCCCGGTTCAGAGATGTTGAAATCGAGGTCTTTGAAAACATGGCGCGGTGAATTCGGGTACTGGTAGGTGAGGTGGTTGCCTTGGATGCGCATGAAGGGACAATACACTTACCTCCTTCTCGATTTCAAGGGAAAACACGGGTTCAAGGGAAAACACGGGATGTTGGGATGGAATCAACATTTCAACCGGCGGGATGCGCCCTTAAATATTTATTAATACTTGACAGTTGCATCAAAAGAAAGGCAATTTGTACTTGAAGGCCGAAAATCCGAACCATCCCGACTGGATTCCAATGGAAGATTTGTTGATACAAGGGGTTGTGAAAACCGTTCTCAGGCGGACAGGATGACAAAATGACGACCGCCGAAAAAAAGATGGACATTGTACAGGCGCACTTAACAGCGCCGCCGGGGATGATGTTCCATGATTCGCCGGCATCTGTTAGGGATGACGCCGCCATTGCCGGGTATGCGCCCGCCATTGAACGTGCATGGCGTGAAATGAAGCTTCATGGGGTGCTTTGCACGGACGGCCGTCCAATTCTGTATCTCAAGGAACACGGCAGGCCCTTTTCGGTACAGGAACGGGTGCGGCTGCAGAAGCTTTTCTGGAATCAGGGCCTTGCAAACATTCTTGTGCTTGTAGATCCCGTAACGGTTTTTATCTATTCGGGTCTGGTAAAACCTCTCAAAGATCATGCGGATGGGAAAGCAGCGGAAGCCGCACTCATCGAGACACTGGAGAGAGCCGAATACGCGCGCCGTATCCAGAACTTTTACCATGACTTGGCTACAGGTAACTTCTACGAGAAAAACCGGCTTTACTTTGATCCCGATCAGTCGGTGGATTCATGGTTGCTGAAAAATCTTGGTGATTTTAGAGACGATTTAATTGCCGGGCAGGATGGGATAAGCATCGGAGAAGCCCACGCCTTTATCGGCCGCGTTCTTTTTCTTTTTTATTTGTTAGACCGAGGGATCGTTTCTATCGGCAAACCGGACAAAGGCCAGACGGGAACCATGCTTCTCGCGAATCAGCTGGCGGAGCGCCCCTCTGATTCGCAAATCGACTATCTGTACGAACTATTCGAGAATCTCAGGGATCGCTTCAACGGCAATATGTTTGACCAAGACCTTGATGCCGAAAAGAAACTGATCCGCCCCCACCTTCAAAAGTTGATCCTCTTTATAGGGGGCCACCATGTCCAAAGCGGACAAATGACCTTGGTTTGGCCGTATGATTTTAAGATGATCCCTATTGAAACCATCAGCTCAATTTATCAAGATTTTTTGTCTGCCGAAAGCCCAAGGGGACAGCGGAAACGCGGCGCATTTTACACACCGAGATTTCTAGCGGAAATGGTCGTGGACGAGGCGGTGCGCGATGAACAGGACGCATGGGAATGGACCTTTTTTGATCCGGCATGTGGGTCTGGAATGTTTCTCGTTATTTTGTTCAATCGCCTGGCCGCGCGTCGCCTTTCCCTTTTGGATCGGTCGCATTACACAAAAAAAAGTGAAATCCTTAAATCCATACTAAAAAATCAGATCAGGGGTCTGGATATTGAGGAAACCGCCTGCCGAATCGCCTGTTTCAGTCTGTACCTGGCTTACCTTGATTTCTTCGATCCGCCTGATATCGAAAAGTATATTCAGAAAACAGGTGAAAAATTGCCGAGGTTGATAGACTACGGAGATGATCCTGAAGCTCCGGCAGCGGATATCCCGGTAATCCGCAAGGCAGATTTTCTCTCCCAAGAAAACTTAGCGGGCGAACAATTCGACTGCATTATCGGAAATCCGCCATGGGAAGGACGGGGGTCCAAACAACTTGCACTGAGATTTATACAGAAAGCACCGCATTTTTTAAGAAAAGATGGAGCCGGGTGTCTGCTGTTGCCGACGAAAATTCTCCAGAACCAGACGGATGCTTTTCAGGCGGAATGGCTTCGCCAAGTAACCTTAGAAAAGGTGTTGCAGTTGGCGGATTATCGGAAACTCTTATTCCATGGCGCCAAAACACCAGCATTCATAGCGTTATTTAAGAATACCCCATCTAATCCGGAGCGCCATTATGTGGAATTTGCCGCCCCGAAATTCAATCGTCACGGCCTCCGGAAAGGCGTCATCATCGTCAATCCATCTTCGCGGTCGTGGATACCGCTCGCTGACGTTCTTGCGGCCACGGAAACCAAAACCGCCCCGGTTGTTTGGAAAAGGCGCCTTTGGGGGACGAATAGGGATCAAAAGCTGCTTGATTTGCTTCAATCTCTTCCGCCTTTATCGGAATTGGCCGGTTCGCCCAAAGAGGGTAAAAGATGGATTAAAGGATATGGTTTTCAGCTTTTCTATGATGGCGAAGCGAAAAAACCGACTAATTACGATAAACCTCGGCACAACCCTTGGGACCTTGATACACCTTTCACCAGAACTGATGAATCTATCCAGATGATACTTTTTAAACATGAATGTGTGTCGCTTCGAGATAGATTAGCGCAAACAGGCGCCTCATTAAAATACATAAAGCGTATTCCTAATGAAAAACTTTTCCAAGCTCCCATGATCTTGGTTAATAATGGATTTAGCAAAATAGCTTTCTGTGAGTTTGATGTTCTTTTTCAGCATTCCATAGAGACAATTACCGGGCCAGAGGATGATACAAATCTGTTAATGTTCCTAATGACTTATTTGAGATCTAATTTGGCAAAATATTATTTGTTTCACACCTCTGCGAACTGGGGGACAGAGAGAGATAAAGTGCATCTTGGAGAACTTCTGAGAACTCCATTTCCCCTGCCTGGGAACGATTTTGTTTGGTCTGACGCCACAGAAATTATAAATACTGTGGCAGAAAAAATAAGAAAACTCCGAAAAAAGCTAAAAAAAATATATGAGAATAATAGGCAATATTCTTTCTCAGATGATGATAAAATTGATTGGAAAAAGTGGCGTACAGAACGGAAAAAAGCTGTTGATTCAGTGCAACAAGAAATCGAACCATTGATTTATAAATATTTCGGTTTGACGGACCAGGAGACCAAAATCATCGAAGATACGATTAATGTCTTTATTCCAAGTTCGACCCCTGGAGCACGATACAGTGCTCAAACTGTAACGCTCGATCCGTTGGAACGGACAACTGTTTCTCCATATGCCGAAAAAGGGCTGGCTGCGTATGCCGACACATTGACCGATACATTGAACAACTGGGCCGCTCAGGAGAGTTCGATTTCTCGTGTTTGCGCAGAGGGTGGAATCGATAGTGAAACCGGACTGGCAATTGTCACCATCGCTCTTTCGGATAAACAGTCGATATACAAAAAAAAGGAGATATCCGGACGGTTGACTGAAATTCTACGCCAATACTATGACACCATTTCCAAAAAGAGCGGCGCGCTGGTTTATGAACGAGATATTCTTT
>JAABTM010000075.1 GCA_011389855.1 Desulfobacteraceae bacterium | reverse complement strand
AGAAGCCGATCCGGAGGCCCGGGGCGAAGACCTTGGACAGGGTGGAGACATAGACGACGTTCTCCGGCGCGAAGGTCTGGATGGGCGGCAGATCCTCGCCCCGGTAGCGGAGGGCGCCGTAGGGGTCGTCTTCCACCAGCAGCGCGCCGCGGCGCTTTATGATCCGGGCGATGGCCTTCCGGCGGTCCAGGGGAATCGTCCGGCCGGTGGGATTCTGGAAGGTGGGCACGAGGTAGACGAATTTCACGCCCCCGGCCGCCAGCGTGGCCTCCAGGGATTCGGGGATCAATCCGTCGGCGTCGGTGGCCATGGAGACGTAGGTCGGTTCGTAAGGGTTGAACGCGGACAGCGCTCCCAGGTAGGTGGGGGCCTCCACCGCCACCCGGTCGCCTTTTGAAATGAAGATTTTGCCGGCGGCGTCCAGGACCCCCTGGGACCCGCTGGTCACCAGGATCTCGTCGGGCGCGGCCATCACGCCGCGTTCCGCCAGATACGGCGACAGGGCATCCCGGAGGGGGCCGAACCCCTCGGTCCGGTCGTACTGGAGGGCCTGGGCGCCGTACCGGTCCATGACGGCGGCGGTCAGGTCCGCCATGAGGTCCACGGGGAAGCTTTCGGGCGCGGGAACGCCGCCGGCCAGTGAGACCATGCCGGGCTGGGTGGCCACTTTGAGAATTTCCCGGATGGCGTTGGCGCCCATCCGGCGGGTTCGGTCGGCGAAAAGGTGGGTCGGGGTCATGTCTGCATCTCCTTTCTCGTATGTTGCCCTTACCCTACCGGCGTGCTAAGGAGAAAAACAGATACAGAATCCGGGTTAATTTTGCGGAACAGATGAGGCGGGAAGAATGCGGGAAGACGAATACCGGTTTCGATACAAGAGGTTGTCCGGAGAACTGGAGGCGCGGATCAGCGATGGAACCTACGGGCCGGGGGAGAAACTGCCCTCCATCCGGCAGCTTCACCGGAAGCTGAACCTGAGCATGACCACCGTCCACCAGGCCTACCTGGACCTGGAGGCCGCAGGATTGGTCGAGGCCCGGCCCAAATCCGGCTACTATGTGATGCCCGTCTCCCTGAACCGGCTCCGGGCGCCGGTCCACGCGCCGACCCCGTCCACGCCCCGGCGGGTGGAGGCGGGCGCCATGGTCAATTCCGTGTTGAAGGCCGCCGTCGACCCGAAGATGCTGCCCCTGGGGTCATCGGCCATTTCGTCGGATCTGCTGCCGGTCCGGTCCTTTGCAAAGATTTTCAAGGGCCTGTCCGGCCCGGAGGTCCGGAAGGTCATGGCCTACTCCCTGGCGGAGGGGAACCCGGAGCTGCGGCGACGGATCGCCCTCCAGACCTTGGGCGTGGCGGACGGCGTGACGGCGGACGACGTGGTGATCACCAATGGCTGCACCGAGGCGGCGGCCCTCTGCCTTCAGGCGATCCTCAAGCCGGGCCAGGCCCTGGTCATCGAGTCGCCCACCCATTTCGGGTATCTCCAGCTCTTCCGGGCCTACGGCATCACCGTGGTGGAGGCCCCCACCGATCCGGTGACGGGCGTGGACATCGACGCCCTGACGGCCATCCTCGACCGGCACGACGTGGGGGCGTGCCTCCTGATGCCCAATTTCCACAATCCCCTGGGGGCGATCATGCCGGACGACCACAAGCGGCGGCTGGTCCGGCTGCTCAACGGGCGGGGGATCCCGGTCATCGAAGACGACATCTACGGGGAGGTCTATTTTGAGGGAACGGCGCGGCCGTCGTTGCTCAAAACCTATGACCGGGAGGGGCTGGCATTGACCTGTTCGTCCTTTTCCAAGACCCTGGCGCCGGGGCTGCGGGTGGGATGGGTCATCGCCGGCGAGCCGTTTCGGGAGCGGATTCTGCGGCTGAAGGCCGGGTCCAATGTCTGCACCTCGACCCTGGACCAGTACGTCCTGGCCCGGTTTCTGACCGACGCGCCGTGGGAGCGCCACCTGCGGCGGCTGCGGTCCGTCCTTCGGCAACAGGTGATCCGGACGGCCCTGGCCATTCAAAAATCGTTTCCGCCCGACACCCGGCTGGCGGTTCCCGCCGGCGGCTCTTTGCTGTGGGTTCAGTTGAACGAGGCGGTGGACGGGAACGTCGTCTACCGGCGGGCCGTGGAAAACCGGATCGCCATCCTGCCGGGGGCGGTCTGTTCGGCTTCCGGGGTCCACCGGAATTACATCCGCATCGGGTGCGGGTATCCGGTCACGGACCGCGTCGAGGAGGGCATCCGGATTCTGGGGCGGATCGTTGCTGGATTTATGGATTAAGGCATTGAAGCGAATTCCGGAAATAAAAGTTCCATTAACATCCGACGTCTTGGCCGGCCCGCCTTGGGTTGAAACCCCAGGCGGCGGGACCGCCTAAGCCGCTTTACCCATCCTTTTTCTTATCGAATCCAATCTTCGCGAAGATCTTCTGCTTGATTTGGGTGTCGTAGAGTTCCCACTTGTGCTGCCGATACTCCTCTTTTTCGCCCCCGGCCAGAAACCCGATGGGAATCTGGAACCCTCCGGCCGAGAGCTTGCCCCCGCCGAAATAGTGGCCGGCGGCATCCTTGCCGAAGGCTTCCTTGATGAACTGGTCCGGGTCCAGGGTGATTTTGGTGGTGCGGAAGGAGCCGATGAGGGTCTCCTCCCAGCCTTCGCCGGAGACGATGCCGTAGACGATGGCGGTGTGGATGTTTTCTTCGTTGAGCAGAAAATCGGCTGCCTGGGGGATGGCGTCCCGGTCTTCGGTTCTCAGGTAGCCGATGCCGCTGATGGAAAAGCTTTCGGCGATGGCCCGGTTCCGCAGAGCCCGTTCCGTAATATCCATGGTTTGGCGGGACCTTTCCTGGCGCATGATCTGGCGCAGCAAGTCCGCGTCCTTGAAGCGGCTCAGGTAGGAGGCGGCCTGAAAATCCTCATGCTGGGCGTGGACAAAGCCGTTGGTGTCGGTGATGATGCCGTGGGTCAACGCGGTGGCGATCCGGACGTGGTCCTGGACGGAGGCGTCGAGATTCAGGAAGCCCTGCTGAAGATATTCCGCGTAAATGCTGGCCGTGGCGCCGATGGCGCGACGGATGTCGACGAACGAGGCTTCGATGTCCTTCTGGGACTCGTGATGGTCCACGACCACCACCGCCGGTACGTCGGCGGCCTTCAAATCCTTCACCAACTGGCCGGCGGTGGCGCCCTGGTTGTCCAGGAAGACGGCGCCGGCGTAATCTTTCAAATCCATTTTGCCCTCGTACCGGACCATTTCGATGTTGAGCAGCCGCACCAGGGCCACGTTCTGCTGGTGGCTGATCCGGCCGCAGTGGACGATGTCCGTTTCGATATCGAACTGTTCGCAGGCTATTTGATGGGTGAAAGCGGTGGAGATGGCGTCGGGATCGGGAAAATCCTGAAGGATGATGATGTGGCGCTCCCCGCGGTGGTCCTCCATGGTTTTGATCAGCTTGGATGTGGGAGAGTTCGGTTGAGGCGTGGATTTCGTTTTTTCCTTCGGTTTCTCTTTTCCTTTGTCTGGCATTCGAGCCTCCATAACGCTGCTGGATGATGTGCTGGCCGTGATCGATCAGCACGGCGACATTTTCAAAAGCCGTTCCGAGTTTCTGGAAACGGCGGCCCGGGATTATCTCGCGAAACTGGTAAGGCGGAAAGCCGAACAACGGGACCTTGAGATCATCTATCCGGAAAGATAAATCAACCGAATCAACTTCAAATCATCATACCCCACCTCCTCGCCCAACGCATCAAAAACCGGTCTCAACCGATCCGCCCCCAGTTCCTCGAAAGATTCCATGGCCCGCTGTGTCAGGTCCGGTCCGACGCTAATCAGGCCCTCCATCCCGTCCGGGCGCAGGACGCCGCCTTCTTCCTGAACATAGCGATACAGATTATCGATGACCGTTCCCTGCTTGATGTTGAATTCAGTCGCGAGATCCGCTATCGACCGGCCGTCGTTGTAGGCTTCGCCGATGACCACGGGGCGTCGCTGGGATGGCGGTTTGGAGGACGCGGATGGTCTCGGCCCGGCCGCGGGCGAGGCGGGTTTGGGAACTTCTTCGATGTCGTTTTCGCGGCAGTAGTCCCGGATCATTTCGAGAAACACCGCCCCGTATTTTTGCAGTTTTACCTCTCCTACGCCGTGGATGGCCGGCAGGCTCGCTTCCGACTGGGGGAAATAGGCGGCCATCTCCATGAGGGTTTTGTCCGGAAAGACCGCGTAGGGCGGCACGTTGGCGGCGTCGGCCAGTTCCTTTCGCTTCCGCCGAAGCCCCTCGAAGAGGCGCGGGTCGTAGTCGATGTCCGCGGGCCTCGCGGCTGGTTTGGGGCGAGTCTCCTCCTGGAGCCGGCCGAGCACTTTTTTCTCGTTCCGGAACACGGCCCATGCCTTGTCGGTGAGTTTCAGGCTGCCGAATTCGCCGTCCTGGACCATCAACCCCTTACGGAGAAACAGGCGGGAGAGCGAGAGCCACTGTTTCTTGGCGTATTCCCCGCCGATCCCGTAAGTGGATAGCGTCTGGTGGTTGTGTTTGAAAATCCGCTGGTTTTCGGACCCCCGGAGCACGTCGATGATGTGAACGGCGCCGAAAATTTCGCCGGTCCGTTTGACGCAGGAAAGAAATTTCTGGGCCGGGATCGTCAGGTCCACCAGGTCCTCGTCGGTCCGCAGGCAGTTGTCGCACATCCCGCAGTTCTCGCCGGCATACTGTTCGCCGAAATAGCGGAGCAACGGAACCCGCCGGCAGTCGTCGGTTTCGGCCAGATCCATCATGGCGTCCAGGTGGTCGTAGGCGATCTTCTTTTCCTGGCCCTGCTTCTGGTTGATGAAATATTTGATCTTCCCCACGTCGCCCTGCCCGAACAGGAGCAGGCATTCCGACCGCAGGCCGTCCCGTCCGGCCCGGCCGATCTGCTGGTAATAGGTCTCGACATTCTTGGGCAAATCGTAATGGAGCACGAACCGGATGTTGGGCTTGTCGATGCCCATCCCGAAAGCGACCGTGGCGACGATGATGCCGGAGTCGTTCCGGATGAACCATTCCTGGTTCCGGGTGCGGTCCGTCTCGGGCAGACCGGCGTGATAGGGTCTCGCCGAAAATTCATTCCGGACCAGGGCGTCGGAAATATTGTCCACCTGCTGACGGGTCGCGCAGTAAATGATGCCCGAACCGTCTTTAGACGCGTTCAAAAAGTCGATGGCCTGCCGCCATGGATCGGTCTTGGGCGCTATCCGCAGAAACAGGTTTTTCCGGTCGAAGCTGTCGAGAAATTCGCCCGCGTCAGACAGCCGAAGCGAGGCCTTGATGTCCCGGCGGACCCTCGGCGTCGCCGTGGCGGTAAGGGCGATGCAGACGGCCTTGGGGAAGCGGGACCGGACCTCCGCCAGTTGCCGGTATTCCGGCCGGAAATCATGGCCCCATTCGGAGATGCAGTGGGCCTCGTCGATGGTGAGGCAGTCGAGCCGGGCCGAGGCCAGCAGACCCAGAACCGTGGGTTTCAGCAAGGTTTCCGGGGCGATGTAGAGCAATCGGGCCTTGTTTTCCCGGACCAAAGTCATGTTTTCCCGGTACGCTTCGGGCGTAAGACTGCTGTTGAGAAAGATCGCCGGGGCGCCGAGTTCGCGCAGTTGGTCCACCTGATCCTTCATGAGCGAAATCAGGGGGGACACCACCACGGTCAGGCCATCGAAGATCAGGGCCGGTATCTGATAGCAGATGGATTTCCCGCCGCCCGTGGGCATGATGACCAGGGTGTCGTTTTTGTTGAGCACGCTGTCGATGATCTCGGCCTGAAGCGGGCGGAAATCGTCGTAACCAAAGACGGTTTTGAGGATGGATTGCGGTGTATGGGCCATTGAAGACAACGATCTATAATAAATATATTGAATTGACAGATGCCGGACGGTAATAGCTTGACGCCGTCCGTAAAAATTTTTAGTATCAGTAATAGCATATCTTTCATCGAATGCAAAGGAGGGACCATCATGGCGTCGTTGCCCCTGCCCAAGGAAGAGGGCTTTACCTATGGCGATTATCTGAACTGGACGGACGAAGGCCGATGGGAATTGATCGACGGGGACGTTTACGACATGAGCGCCGCGCCGGTGATCGATCACCAGCGGATATTGGGCGATTTGTTCAATCAGATCTACAATTTTCTGAAAGAAAGCCCCTGCGAAGCATTTGTCGCGCCATTCGATGTTCGTCTGCCCCAAACCGATGAAGCCGACGAGTTGATCCGGGATGTCGTCCAGCCCGATATCGTGGTCGTTTGCGACCCTGAAAAGCTCGACAGGCGCGGCTGCCGAGGGGCGCCCGACTGGATCATCGAAATCGTTTCTCCTTCCACGGCCACAAAAGACCATATCGAGAAACTGGCGCTCTATGAAGGGAGCGGCGTCAAGGAATACTGGATTGTCTATCCGGCATACGGCATCATTGACGTTCATCTGCCGGGGGAGGACGGTCGATATGAAAGACCCATATCCTATGCGGCAAAAGACAAGATTGAATCCGTCACATTGCCGGGGTTGACTGTAAATCTTAAGACGGTGTTTGAGGGGATATTGGGCTGAATATGTATGCGTTGGGCCATTTTACAGTTCTGAACCGCGGATACGCGCTGATTTTTATGATTCCGCCTCAGCAGCATTCCCCCGGACAGGCTCTAAACCGGAAGAACGTGCAACGATGCCAAAAACCCGATTCAGAAGGGGAACCATGCCGCCCCGGATCGACCTAAGACCGCCGAGCGATGACCACAGGGCGTAGAACCGTCAACGGCGCGGCGTTGTCCCTGATGGGGCTTCTCGCCAACGTGTTATCGCTTCAACTGTTTGAAGGATTCAACTATCTTTTCGGCAGTATACCGGTATTCATCGCCCTGCGGACCCTCGGGATTCGCTGGGCGTTCGTCGTGGCCGTGGTGGGGTCGTCCTGGGTCAACGTGCTCTTCTGGCATCCCACCGCCATGCTCTGGCTTTCCCTCGAACCGGTCTTCGTGGGACTGATGATGCGCCGCACGCGGATCGCCAACATGGTGGTCTGGGACGCACTCTACTGGCCGTTTGTCGGCAACGTCATCCTCTGGATTTTTTTTCAGTACGTTTTTCATGTGCCGGTGGTGGGGACGGTCGGGGCCATGCTGATGTTCTGGCTGATCGGGATCAACAACGCGCTGATCGCCGAGCTGCTCCTGATCGTTTTACCGGTGAAGCGGTGGATGGGGATGGCCGGGGGGCGGAAAACGGTCTCCCTGAAACGGCTGATTTTCGCCGTCTCCACGACCCTGGTGTGGATCCCGGTCTTTATCGTCATGGCCTTCAACGGCCAGCGCATTTCCAGGGAAGGCAGGGAGACCATCCGGTTCAATCTCGAACGGGTGTCCACGGCGGCGGTTCGGATGCTGGAAAGCGACGCCCTGGCGTCCCTCTCCGGTCCCGATCTCCGGGAGCGCCTGGGCTGGCTCGATTTCGGCGGGGTTCCCTATCGGTTCACCATCACCGACGGGGATGGGCGCATCGTCTCATCCACGAAAGACAGCGTTTATCCCGGAACTTCCTATGATCCCGTGGGGGATGGGTTCAGCATACCGGTGACCGACGTCATCGACCGGGTGATTCCCCGTCCGCCGGTGAAAGTTCCGCGATGGCGGCTGGCCCAGTTGTCCTTTTTCATGCGGCGGGTCGATCTGCCCGGCGGATTCGAGCTGTTCGTGGAGATTCCGTTTTCGTCCTTTCAGTCCCGGGTTCTTCGCCAGCAGTTCGACGCCCTCCTGGTGCTGGTGGCGGTGGATGTCGTCATCCTTCTCTTTTCGATCTTTTTCGCGGGCGCGCTCAGCCGGGCCATCATTCGATTGGGAGAGGCGACCCGGGGCCTGCCCGAGAAAATATACCGTCAGGAGACGGCTGACTGGCCCGACACCGCCATCCGGGAGGTCGCGCTGCTGGCGGACAATTTCAAGGAGACGGCCCAGGTCCTGCGGGAGAAATTCAAAGAGACCCGCGAGGCCAACGCGCTTCTGGAAACCCGGGTCCACGAACGGACAGCCGATCTGGAAAAAGCCAACCGGGAACTGACGGCGGAGATGGACCACCGGAAGCGCCTGGAAACGGAGCGGGCCCACCTCGAGGAAAAATTCCGCCAGATCGAGCGGATGGATTCCCTGGGCCGCCTGGCCGGCGGCGTGGCCCACGATTTCAACAACCTGTTGACGCCGATTCTGGGGTATGCGGAATTGCTCAAGGGATCCCTGGGGTCGGACCCCTTGGCCCATAAATCGGTCGAGGCCATCCTGGGCGCGGCGGAACGGGCGTCCGCCCTGACCCGACAGATCCTGGCGTTCAGCCGCAAGCAGGTCCTGGAATTCGAACCGGTGGATCTGAACGCGACTATCCGCGACTTTTCCAGCATCCTCAGGCGGATCATCGGAGAGGACATCGAACTCGACCTTCAGCTGTGCGACGAGCCCGTCCGGGTGGTGGCGGACGCCGGCCAACTCAACCAGGTGCTGATGAACCTGGCGGTCAACGCCCGGGACGCCATGCCCTCGGGCGGGCGGCTGATGATGGAAACCCGGATGGTGGAAGTGGACGGCCTTTACGCATCGAACGTGGAGGACCTGCGGGCCGGCCTTTACGTACAGGTTTCAGTCAGCGATACCGGGTGCGGCATGGACCCGGATACCCTTCAGCACATCTTCGAGCCCTTTTTCACCACCAAGGATTTGGCCAAGGGGACGGGGCTGGGGCTGGCCACGGTCTACGGCATCGTAAAGCAGCATGACGGCGGCATCCACGTTTACAGCGAAATCGGCCGGGGGACGGCGTTCAAGATATACTTGCCGCCGACCGAGGAAGAACGCCGCCCGAAAAAAGTCCAGCCGGAGACCGCCGACCTGTCCGGCGACGAACGCATCCTGGTGGTGGAGGATGAGGAGATGGTCCGGAACACCGTCCAGGCGACCCTGGAGAAAAACGGTTACAGCGTGGCTACGGCGGATTCGGCGGAAGCGGGCCTGGAATTGCTGCGGTCGGAACCGGAGGCCGTCGATCTGTTGCTGACCGACATTGTTTTGCCGGGAAAAAACGGCCTCGAACTCTCGGAAGAGGCCCGAAATCTCGTACCCGGTCTCAAGGTGCTCTTCATGTCCGGCTACACCGCGGATGTGTTGACGAATCAGGCACTCATGAATGAACGGGTCGCCATCATCCAGAAACCCTTTTCCGCCGGAGAGCTGCTGACCCGGCTCCGGGCCGCCTTCACTCAGTAAATGGTCCGTTTGCCCGGCGGCGCCCTTTCCGGGGGCCCCTCCCGATCCCTCAAATGAAACCGAACCGATTCAAAAACATCGTAGCCGCGGCAGTGGCCCTGTTAATGCTCCCGTCCTGCATGCCCTTCGCCCCGGATCCGAGGCCGGTACCGGAGGGGGCGTTGCCCGCCGCGTTCTCGGCCCCGTCCACCGGGGAAGAGCGGCCCGATAGGCCCGACAGATGGTGGCGAACCTTCGACGACCCGGAACTAAACCTGCTGGTGGCCAGGGCCCTGGCCGAAAATTTCGACCTGAGGATGGCCTGGGCCCGGCTCCGGCAGGCCCGGGCCCTGGCGGTTCAGGTGGGATCGGCCCTCTACCCGGACCTGACGGCGGAAGGGTCCACGACCCAGGGCCGCCGTCGGACGGAGACGGCCGCCGGGGCGACGACCGGACCGGTGGAAGACTACGCCATGGGGCTGGCGAGCGCCTACGAGGTGGACCTCTGGGGGCGGGTCCGCTCTGAACGGACGGCGGCCCGTCTCGACGCATCGTCCTCCCTGGCGGATTTGCGGACCGCCGGAATGACTATCGCGGCATCGGTGGCGGAACGGTGGGTCCGGATCATCTCCCAGCGGGTTCAGATCCGGCTGCTCAAGGCCCAGCTCGAAACAAACCAGACGTTCCTGGAATTGGTGGAACTCCGGTTCGAAAAGGGCATGGTCTCCGCCCTGGACGTCTACCAGCAGCGCCAGATCGTGGAAGGGGTGAAATCCCGGATTCCCATGGCCGAAGCCAGCGAGAAGCTCCTGCTCCATGAGCTGGCCCTGCTGCTGGGCCGGCCCTCCACATGGACGGCGGCTATCTCCCGGCGGTCCCTGCCCGTGCCCAAAGGGATTCCGGCCGCGGGGCTGCCGGCCGATCTGCTGATCCTCCGGCCGGATGTTCGGGCCGCGGCCCTCCGACTGGAATCGGCCGACTGGGCAGTGTCGGCGGCCCGTGCCGACCGGCTGCCGGCCCTCCGGCTGACGGGAACCGCCCGGTACGGCGCGGCCGACCTGGACCGGATTTTCGACAACTGGCTCCTCAATCTGGCGGCCGGTCTCTCGGCGCCGGTGCTGGACGGCAACCGGCGGGCCGCGGCCGCGGACCGGGCCGCCGCCCGGGCGGACGAACGTCTCTGGAACTACCGCCGGACGGTCTACACCGCCGTCAAGGAGGTGGAGGACGCCCTGGTCAACGAGACCAAACGCCGGGAGCACATCCAGGCATTGGAGGCCCAGCGGGACGCGGCCGCCAGCGGTCTGGACCGGGCCAACCAGCGCTACCGCAGCGGGGTGTCCGATTACCTGCCGGTGCTGACTCAGTTGCTGACCCTCCAGGGCCTGGAGCGGGATCTGGTGGCGCAGCGAACCGAGCTGCTGCTGGATCGGATTCGGCTGTACCGGGCTTTGGGCGGTACGTGGGTGAAAGACCGGTTTTCTCTGTGACTACAAATATTGAATTATCAACCAACCCCTATCGCACACGCTACAAGGCGCCTCAATGAACGAAGAAAAACGCTCTGAACTTCCTCAGAGGTCAAATAAGACATCAAATAAAAAGACCCTTATCCTCAAAATCATCCTGCCCATCGCCATCCTCTGCATCGGGCTCCTGGGGTCCGCCTACCTGAAGAGCAGCGGCCCCAAACCTGAGCGGAAACCACCCCGCAAAATGGTCTCCCTGGTCCAGGTCATGCCGCTTCAAAAAGGAGACGAAACGGTCTCGGTCCGGGCCATGGGGACGGTGATCCCGGCCCGGGAGGTGACCCTGAAATCCCAGGTGTCGGGGGAGATCGTCTCGACCCACCCGGAATTCGCCCCCGGCGGCTTCCTCAAAGCCGGCGAGGAGGTCCTACGCATCGACCCCACCGATTACGAACTCGACCTGGCCCGCAAAAAGAGCCATGTGGCCGACGCCGCCTATCGGCTGAAGATGGAACTTGGCCATCAGGAGGTGGCCAAACGGGAATGGCAGCTCCTGAAGGGGAACAAATCCACCACGGACGCCGACCTGGCCCTGCGCAAGCCCCATCTGGAAAAGGCCCGGGCCGATCTGGCGGCGGCCAAAGCGGAATTGAAGGGGGCGGAACTCGACCTGGAACGGACCCGGATCACCGCGCCGTTCAACGCCGTGGTGCGGGAACGGCATGTGGAAACCGGCTCCCAGGTGGCGGCCCAGGAAAAGCTGGCCGAGCTGGTGGGGACCGACGAATACTGGGTCCGGGTCTCTGTGCCGGTGGACCGCCTCCGGTGGATCCGGATCCCGAGGACGGCCGAGGTGGAAGGGGCCGACGTCGCCATCCGATACGGCGTCGAAGATGAAGAACGGACGGGACGGGTGATGAAGCTCCTGAGCGATCTGGAAACCGAAGGCCGCATGGCCCGGCTGCTGGTGGCGGTGAAAGATCCCCTGGACCTTTCGAATCCGGCGTCCGACCGGCCGCCCCTGCTCATCGGCGAATACGTCCAGGTGGGGATCCAGGGGCGGGAGCTGACCGACGTCTTCCGGATCCCCCGGTCCGCCCTGCGGGACGGCGCGCGGATCTGGATCGCAGCCCCCGACGACACCCTGTCGATCCGCGAGGTGGAAACCCTCTGGCGGGACAGCGACACGGTGCTGCTGCGCGACGATCTGAAGACCGGCGACCGCCTGATCCTTTCCGACATCGCCGCCCCGGTGGAAGGGATGCCCCTGCGGGTGACCGATGCGGCGGGGACGTTGGAGGATGTGCCGTTGACGGGCGTCGAAGGGTGATCCGGCCATGAGCGCCTCCAAAACCCATCGCCGCGGCCCCATCGCCTGGATGGCGGGCCATTCGGTGACCGCCAACCTGCTGATGCTGGTGCTGCTCATCGGCGGCCTGATGCTGGCCACCCGGATCAAGAAAGAGGTATTCCCCGATTTCGATCTGGATATCGTCTCGATTTCCGTGGCCTATCCCGGCGCCAGCCCCCAGGAGGTGGAGCGGGGCGTCGTGCTGGCCGTGGAAGAGGCGGTCCAGGGGCTGGAAGGGGTGGCGGAGGTGACCTCGGTGGCCGGCGAGGGACGGGCCTCGGTGACCGTGGAGATGGTCGAAGGCGAGAACATCCAGAAGCTGGCCCGGGACATCCAGAACGAGGTGGACCGCATTACCTCCTTTCCCGACGATGCCGAAGAGCCCCAGGTGACGGTGGCGGCCCGGCGGCGGTACGTGGTTTCGCTGGCCCTCTATGGCGATCAGAGTGAACGGGTGCTCCGGGAATACGCGGAAACCCTCCGGGACCGGCTCATCCAAAACCCGGAGATCACCCAGGTGGGGCTGACGGGCGTGCGTGGATACGAAATCGGCATCGAGATCCCGCAGGACGCCCTTCGGACCTACGGGATCACCCTGGCGGAGGTGGCCGACCGGATCCGCCGGGCCTCGGTGGAACTGCCGGCCGGGGCCATCAAGACGCCCGGCGGCGACGTGCTGGTCCGCATGCGGGAGCGGCGGGACTACGGGCGGGAATTCGGGCAGATTCCCATCATCACGGCCCCGGACGGCGCACAGGTGCGGCTGGAGGAGATCGCCGTTATCGACGACGGGTTCGAGGAGACAGACCGGGTGGCCACCTACAACGGCCGGCGGGCGGTCCTGCTGGAGGTCTACCGGGTGGGGGACCAGACGCCCATTTCGGTCTCCGACGCCGTCAAGGAAGTGGCGAAGGAATTCAACGCGGCCCTGCCGGCGGGCCTTTCCGTGGATCTGCGCAGCGACCGGTCCGACATCTACCGGCAGCGCCTCGGCCTCTTGGTGAAAAACGGCTATTTCGGGCTGGGGCTGGTCTTCATCCTCCTGGCCCTGTTCCTGGAGATCCGGCTCGCCTTCTGGGTCAGCCTGGGGATTCCCATCTCTTTTCTGGGCGGGTTTTTCATCCTGTCGCCGGTGGGTTTGTCCATCAACATGGTCTCCATGTTCGCCTTCATAGTCTCTTTGGGCATCGTGGTGGACGACGCCATCGTGGTGGGCGAAAACATCTACCACCACCATCAGCAGGGGGTCGATTGGCCCCGGGCCGCGGTTGTCGGCGCCCGGGAGATCACCATGCCGGTCACCTTCAGCGTGCTGACCAACATGGTCGCTTTCATGCCGCTTTTCTTCGTGCCGGGGTTCATGGGCAAGATTTTCCAGCAGATCCCGGTGGTGGTGATCAGCGTCTTCGCCGTCTCCCTCGTGGAAAGCCTCCTCATCCTGCCGGGCCACATCGCCCACCAGCGGTTCTCCTTCGACCGGGGTCCCCTGGGATGGCTCTCCCGGGGGCAGCAGCGGTTCAGCCGGGGGTTTCTCCGGTTCGTGGACAGGGTTTACGGCCCCTTTCTCGACCGGTGCCTCCGGTGGCGGTACGCGACCATCGCCGCGGCCCTGGCGGTGCTGATCCTCACCGTCGGGTATGTCCGGAGCGGCCGGCTGGGGTTTGAACTGTTCCCGAAAATCGAGTCCGATTACGCCCAGGTCACCGCCCGGCTGCCCTTCGGCACGGCCTTCGAGCGGACCGAAGCGGTGGAGAAGCGGTTGGTGGAAACCGCCCGTTCGGTGGTGTCGGAAAACGGCGGAGAGGATCTCGCGGAGGGGATCTTTGCCCAGATCGACGCCAACGAGGCGAGGGTCCGTATCTACCTGACGCCCCCGGATGTGCGGCCCATGTCCACTTCGGAGCTGACGGCCCTGTGGCGGAAACGGGTGGGGGAGATGCCCGGCCTGGAGTCCCTCCGGTTCGAGTCGGACGCCGGCGGGCCGGGCCGGGGCGGGGCCCTGTCGGTGGAGCTGAGCCACCGGTCCATGGACGTCCTGGAAAAGGCCGGGGCCGAAGTGGCCGAGGCCTTGGCCTTCTACCCCAACGTGACCGACATCGACGACGGGTTCTCGCCGGGCAAGCAGCAGATCGACTTCCAGATCCGGCCCGAGGCCCGGAGCCTGGGGCTGCGCTCACAGGACGTGGCCCGGCAGGTGCGTCACGCCTATTACGGCGTCACCGTTTTGCGGCAGCAGCGGGGCCGAAACGAAGTCGAGGTCCGGGTCCGCCTGCCCCGGTCCGAACGGGCGTCGGAACATAGCCTGGAGGAGATGATCCTCCGAACGCCGGCCGGCAGGGAGATCCCCCTGCGGGAAGCGGTGAGCCTGAAACGGGGCCGGGCCTACACCGACATCGTCCGCCGGGACGGCCGCCGGGTGGTGACGGTGGAGGCCGACGTGCGGCCCCGGTCCCGGGCCGGCGAAATTCTCGGGGCGATCCGGGCCGAGACCCTCCCCGCCCTCGAGGCCAAATACTCGGGGCTGTCCTTCAGCTTCGAAGGCCGGCGGGCCGACCTGCGGGAGAGCTTGTCGGCCCTTTTCCGTGGCCTGCTGACGGCCCTGGCGGTCATCTTCGCCATGCTGGCCATCCCCCTCAACTCCTACATCCAGCCGGCCATCATCTTGACGGCCGTCCCCTTCGGCATCGTAGGGGCGGTCATCGGCCACATGATCATGGGCTACAGCCTGAGCATTCTCTCCATGTTCGGCATCGTGGCGCTG
Organism: Desulfobacteraceae bacterium; assembly: GCA_011389855.1. Classification (GTDB taxonomy): domain Bacteria; phylum Desulfobacterota; class Desulfobacteria; order Desulfobacterales; family JAABSP01; genus JAABTD01. Next base: position 2,859 of record JAABTM010000075.1, on the reverse strand, counting down.
TCCGGCGTGGTGGTCAACGACTCTTTGGTCCTCATCGATTTCACCAACCGCAAACGCCGGGCCGGCATGACCGCCCACGACGCCGTCCACGGCGCGGGGAAACACCGGTTCCGGCCCATCCTCCTCACCACCCTCACCACTTTCGGCGGCCTCAGTCCCATGATCTTCGAGACGTCCCGCCAGGCCCGGTTCCTCATTCCCATGGCCCTCTCCCTGGGATTCGGCGTGCTCTTCGCCACGCTGATCATCCTGATCCTGGTCCCCTGCCTTTACATGGCGCTGGCGGACATCCTCGGGATTGGCGGGAAGATTAAAGATTGATTTTCAGCGCCGCGGTTGTTAAATTTTTCGATGATCAACTGCCATCGATACGGCCTGGACGGCCCATGAGAAGGATGTGTGCATGCGGAAAGAAAAATGGCGGTACTGAGCGCACCGGATGAATTCCCGGAAAGCGGCGGGGCGCGGCAGGAAATCGAGAACCTTCGCGCCGCCCTGAAGCGGAGCCGGGAGAATGCGCGCATCCTATACGATCTGTTCCGGAAGATGGCCCAACCCGCGGATGTGGACGGGATTCTGACTCGGGCCCAGGCCGTGCTGCCGGACTCCATGTCCATGGCGGCATCGGCCGCCTATTCGATGAAGCCGGAGGGCGACGGGTTGTCTCTCCAGACCTGGCGAAACCTTCCCCTGGAATACCTGGAAAAGGGACGGACGCTGACCATCGGGGATGTATGGTCGGGGTGCGTCGCGCCGGAACACCGGGTGATCCGGCTGGATCTGTCGGCCATGCCCGACTCCCCCCTGGGGACCCTGGCCCGCCATCCCGGATACGACATGGGGGTCGTCGTCCCCATCATGGCCGGCCAGACGACCCTGGGGGTTCTGTGTCTTTTTTCAGAGGAAACAAGGGCTTTGGCGGAGGACGAGATCGAGTTGCTGGAGATGGTCGGGGGGCTTCTGGGCATCCTGCTCCAGAATGCCCGGTACCTGAAAGGGGTCAACGAGGAACTCCGCCGGTGGGTCGAGACCGAAAAGGCGCTTCTCGTGGCCAAAAAGGAGGCCGAGGCCGCCAGCCAGGCCAAGAGCGATTTTTTGGCCAACATGAGTCATGAGATCCGCACCCCCATGAACGCCGTCACCGGCCTGGCGCACCTGCTGCTCCAGACGGAGATGTCGCCGAAACAGCACAATTACGTCCGCAATATCGAGTCCGCCGGCCGCAACCTTCTGGGCATCATCAACGACATCCTCGATTTTTCCAAGATCGAATCGGGCAACCTCACCCTGGAGGCGGCGCCCTTCAACCTGGAGGAGGTGCTGGCCAACATGTCCAACCTCATCGGCGAGGAGGCGGCCCGGAAGGGGATCGAACTGGTTTTCGCCCTGGAGGCCGACGTGCCCGTGAACCTCAACGGCGACGCCCTCCGCCTGACCCAGGTGCTGACCAATCTGGGCAACAACGCGGTGAAATTCACCGAAACGGGCGAGATCGTGGTGGGGGTCGAGATCCTCCACCGGGAATGCACTTTAAAAGGAGATGCGGTCACCCTCCGGTTCACGATAAGGGACACCGGCATCGGACTCACCCAGACGCAGATCGACAAGCTCTTCCGGTCCTTCAGCCAGGCCGACTCCTCCATCACCCGTCGGTACGGGGGCACCGGACTGGGACTGGCCATATCCAGGCAGTTGATCGCCCTGATGGAGGGCGATATCGGGGTCCACAGCACGCCGGGGGAGGGGAGCGTTTTCTACTTCACGGCCCGGTTCCATTGCCATGGGAGCTGCACAGACGGCCGGTGGCGGGTTCCGGCGCCCTGCGCCGCCAACGCGGAATCCGGAACGCCGCCGCTTCTCGGCCATGTGCTGGTGGCGGAGGACAATTACATCAACCAGCAGGTGATCCGGGAGAACCTCCGAAAGGCCGGGTGCCGGGTGACCATCGCCGTCAACGGCGAGGACGCGGTGGCGGCCATCCGGGAAAATTCGTACGACGCCGTGCTCATGGACATTAAGATGCCCATGCTGGACGGGCTGGCGGCCACCCGGCTCGTCCGGTCCGATCCTTGCTTCCGGACGCTTCCCATCATCGCCCTGACGGCCCATGCCGTGACCGGGGATCGGGAGAAATGCCTGGCGGCCGGCATGGACGATTACATCGCCAAACCCATCGAACCCGAGCAGCTCTTTACGGTGCTGAGGAAATGGCTGAAGCCGCTGCCGACCCCCGCGGGGCAGTCCCGCCCAAAAGGAAAAGCGGCGACGCCCGACGAGTTGAAACGGCTTCACGATCAACTGGAACGGCTCCGATCCCGGATCCGGGAGAGCGAATACATCGACGTCGGCGTCGTGGACCGACTGGCTGAATCATGGAACCGGGCGGAGCCCGACCGGCTGCCGCCCCTGGACCGGCTTCGGCGGCCCCTTTCCGCCTTAAATTACGACGACGCGCTGAAAGTCGTCGAGGGGGCGATGCGGGTTCTGGAAGAACGACCGGGAGAACAACGGGAAAGAGAGGATCATGACTGAAGACCGGAAACAGCAGGTGCTCATCGTGGACGACAACCCCCTCAACATCCAGGTGCTGGCGGAGGGCCTGGCCGATGAATACGGGGTTAAGATCGCCACCCGGGGGAAAAAGGCGCTGGACATCGCCGACGCCGATCCCCGGCCCGACCTGATCCTCCTGGACGTGATGATGCCCGAAATGGACGGCTACACCGTCTGCCGGAAACTCAAGGAGGGGGAACGCACCAAGAACATCCCGGTCATCTTCATCACCGCCAAGGATAAAATGGAGGACGAACTCTACGGCCTTTCCCTGGGCGCCGTCGATTACATCGCCAAGCCCTTCCT
>JAABTM010000343.1 GCA_011389855.1 Desulfobacteraceae bacterium | reverse complement strand
CCCGCTTCCGCTCGTAGACGCTGCCGATCATGGTGTTGAGCACGATGAAAATGGAGATGATCAGCGGGATGGCGATATTGGGCACGCCGCTGTAGCTGAAGGTGTCCGAGGCGTTGTAAATGTAGGTGCCGTCCCCCTCGCCGGAAAAGATCATCAGCCCGAACCGGTCGGAAAGTTGTCGGGCCAGTCGGCGGTTGTCCACGCCATCGGCAGAAGAAGTTGAAACCTTTCCCTTTGCCCCATTCCCAGGGCGTTGCCCTGGGCTGGTATGTGACGCCCCTTCGGGGCTGTCTTCCTTTTGCGTCGTCCCCAGGGCGTTGCCCTGGGCTGGTATGTCTCGCCCTTCCAGGGCGTTTGCCTCTGTGCCTTTCCCCCTTTGTCCCTTTGTCCCTCTGTCCCTTTGTCCCTCTTTCCCCGTCCTCACCACAATCCCCTTCAAACTCCCCCCATGCGCCAACAAAGTCCTATACGGCAAAATGGCCATCAGGTCCGGCTCCACGTGCTGGTACCGGCTCTGGAAGGTCTGGATGTCGGCCCCCGATTCCATGGCTTCCATTTCCACCTCGGTCAGCTCCACCGACACTTCGGAGGGGAAGGTTACCGGCGTTACGGGTTCGTCGTCCAGGCCGGCGACTTTCCCATATTCGTCCCCGGAGAAGACGCCCACCACGGAAAACGGCGTCCCCCAGAGGTCCACCTCCATCCCCCCGGGGGTTTCGGGATCGATGCCCAGGGCCTCGGCCACCCGTCGCGGCAGGAGAATTGCTCTTTCATCCGCTTCCCGAAACCAGCGGCCCCCCACCAAGGTCTTATCCAGGCCGGTGATCCGGGGTTCTTCGGGGGTCAAGCCCACCAGCCCCAGCAGGTGGAAGGATCGGCCGCCGCGCTGGACCGGGGTCCGGAGCGGACGGGTCCGGTCAATTCCCTCCAGCCAGGCCCGGGGGGCCACGGCGGCGTCCTCTCCGAAATTGACCCGCACCATGTCGAGGGATTCCGGCGGCAGATCGGTCCAGTTGGGGTTTTTGATCAGGAATCCCGGGTAGGGCGTCTCGGACTTGAACTGGAGCCGGGCGTGATGCCGCATGCTCTTGACCGTGGTGAAGCTCATGATGGTGAAGGTGAGGATGATCAGGGTGATGCAGGTCAGCGCGGTGCGGATCCGCCGCCGCCGGAGGTTGCTCACCCCCAGGAAAAAAGCCGCCGTGAACGCCTTCCACCGGCTCACCTCCGCGCCCTGAACGTGCTGGGCCCTCTGCTGGAGCCGCGTGATCTCGTTTTCGAACCGGAAAAAGACGATCAGGGTCACCAACAGAGACAGCCCCATGATGAAAAAGGCGAGCACCACCACCAGCGGGCTGTAGGCCAGCTCGAAGGCCGGATGGACCCGGTAGATCACCGCGATGAGCAGCACCAGGATGGCCAGAAACGCCACGATCCGCTTGTGGATGTCCGTATAGGAAAAAAGCAGTCGTTCCGCGCAGAAGGCGAAGGGGACAAACAGCGCGATGTAGAAGAGCACGCCGAAAAGAACGTCCTTCTGGGTCCCCTCCACATGATCGTAGACCCGGCTGGCCAGGGCCCAGGAGCGGGCCGCTTCTCCGACGAACCGGCTGTATTCCCGTTCCCTCAATGCCGCCGACGCCGCCGCCAGGGCCGCGTCCCCCTCTTTCCAGAGGTCGCGGATCCGCTCGTTATAGATGCCTTTGGACTCCAGGTTCCGGATCCGCGGCTTGAGCAGAGCCCACATGTCCCAGGCCGCCCGGTATCCGGTCTCGTGGAGGATGTCCCACCGGTCTACCTGATATCCGATTCCTTCGGGCCGGTCCGGATCCCCGTTGGTGAGGATCATCTTCTTTTTGAGCATCGTGTCCGACAAGGTCAGCTTCAGGCGAGTCCCCGGCTCCAGGTAAATGGAGAGCAGCGTCGATTCCCGGGTGTCGATGCGGCTGTACCAGTATTTGGGCGGTTCCGCCTCCCGCCGGGCGTCGATGAGTTCGATCTTGGTCATGTACCGGAAAGTCCGGGGTTCGAGCATGTCCGTGAGGGTGATCCGGCGGCAGGAGAACATCACCAGATCGGTCTCCATGTCGCGGTTTTTCATCTTCACCCGGTAGGCGGACTTGCCCGTGCCGGGCTTGTCGATGGCCAGCACGGTCTTTCCGGTCTTTGGATCGAATTTGTACCCCTCGATGATCACCTTGTGGAGGGTCAGTTTCTTGGAGGCCATCCCCTTGAGCCGAAAGACGCCCCGGGCGTCGGTGCGTACATGGTAACGTCCCGGCCCCTGAAAGGCCAGGATCATGACGTCGCCGGCGGCCTGGTCGGCGAAGAGTTCCCCCTGGCGCAGCAGGTTGACCCGGCCGGTGACCGTGGAAATCCCCTTCCGGGGGAGATCGTCGCTCCTGAGCCGGTCCGCCCGGGCCATGGCGTCCACGAGATGGCGGACGGCGTCGCGCTGGGTTCGGGCATAATCCAGGTCCACGGCATCATGCCTGTCGTGGGGCGTCCCCCACCGGTTCCGGACGTCGTTGACCGTGGCCAGGGTGACGCCCACATACCCGGCCATGGAACTCACCTCGCCCCCCAGCGCCGGATGGTCCGGCAAGTAGGTGTCCCACGGCCGACGGCGGCTGGGCCGGAGGGTGTCGTGGAGCGGACAGGCGTCCGGCAGCTTCTTTCCCGCCGATCGGATCACGTCGTCGAGGATCGAATAGGGCCCGATCCGGTCGACCCGTTCCCGCGGGTCGTAGAGCCACCCCCGGTTAAACGCCCCGATCCCGTCGCCGTGGCTGGAGAGATGGAGCGACACCACCGCCGCCACGTCCCGCTCCCGCACCAGGGACCGGAACGCCCTGGCCTCCTTTAGCAAGGATTTTTGACGCCTGGCGTCGGATCGGAGGGCCTCGTGGTCTTTGACGGCCAGGGGGATCAGATCCCGCAGCGCCGCCGTTTCGGCATCCGTCAGATCCTTGAAGTGGGGCCGCCATCCCAGGCGGCGGAGCCGAATCCGCTTTTCGGCCAGCCGGTCGATGACCGACGCCTCGACCTGCCCCCCGCTTTCGATGCGCAGCCGCATGAGGCGGCGGGAGAGGATGTCCACATCAGTCTTGATCCGCTCTTCCAGGGCCGCCTTCAACGCCCCCTCTCCGGAAACCGCCGCCGGCCCCTCGGCCAGGGCCCTCTCCAGGGTCGCGATACGCCCCTCTGCCTTTTCAATCACCTCTTCCAGGGTCGCCTTTTCCGCCTTCAGGGCGTCGGATTTCGCCGTGAGGGCCCAAAACATCTCCCGGGTCCCCGTCAGCCCCTGCGCATGGCCGCCCGTGGCCGTCAGCAGCACCGACCGCCCCGGCGGATGGCGCGTCAGGTGGTCGGCCAGGTCCAGCAGCGTCGCGACGGACAGGGCTTGGTCCGCCCCGGGCGACCGCCCCCCGACCCAGCCGCTGCTGTCGTAGAAGGCTTCCACGATGAGCAGTTCGTCCCTGAGCGCCTCGTCGGCGCCGGGGATCAGCCCGTAAATGTTGCGGCCCGTGGTCTCCATCCATCGAATATCGCTCTGGAGTTTCACCGCTTCGGCCACCCGGCCGTCCGCCGCCGTCTCGAAATCCCCGAACAGATTCCGGGCGCTGTCCAGGTCGAGCCAGAAGCGCGGAAACGAAACGGGCGTCAACTCCTCTTTATCCCTAAAAAACGCGGCGGGCGCCTCGCCCCGGTCGATGTAGACAAGGGCCGCGGCCCCGAGATTGACGGCGTGCAGCCAGTTCCGGCCGGAATCCATCTCCATGAGGATCACGGCGTCCCGGATCTCTTTGCCGTCAAAGGCCCGGAGTTCTCCCCGCCCGACATAGACCAGGCGCCCCTCGATGCCCTCCTCCGGAATCGTGCCGGGGGAGATGGCGTTGGCGATCAGCGGGTGAATGTCGGCTTCGATGTTTTTTCCAGGGAGGGTCAGCAGGGGCGAAACATTTTTCGCCCCTGCTGTGAAACGGCGCACCGGCAGGGAAAACCGCTGGATCCCCACCGATTCGAGGCCGAGGGCCGTGAATTGCGACTCGATGTAATCCGCCGCCGCGTCGCAGCCGGGGGCGCCGGTGGTTCGGTCGCCGGATTGGGAGAGGGTTTGGATGGTTTCGTAAAGGGAAGGGACAGAGGCACAAAGGGACAAAGGGACAAAGGGGGCGGCCCCGATGAACAGCAACGTCAGGATGACGATGCGGATGGCCAACGGAACAGTAGGCCAAACCACGCGCTTATTCCTTCGCCCCGATCTGTCCCACGGAGATGGACAGTTCGTCCCGATTTTCGATTTTGTCGATGCGGCCGTCGCGGATCCAGACCACCTGGTCCGATACATTGAGCATTTTGAAGTCGTGGGTGGCGGAGATCACGGTGACGCCCCGCTCGCGGCTCAGTTTTTTCAGGAGGGTGATGATCTCCTCGCCGGTCTTTAAATCAAGGTTGCCGGTGGGTTCGTCGGCCAGGATGATGGCCGGATCGTTGGCCAGGGACCGGGCCACGGCCACCCGCTGCTGCTGACCGCCGGACAGCTCCGGCGGCTTGTGCTGATACCGGTCGCCCAGGCCCACCAGTTCCAGGAGTTCGAGACCCTGGTCCCGGGCGTCGTCGTTGGGCACGCCGGCGAAGGTCATGGGGAGGGTGACGTTTTCCAGGGCGGTCATGACGGGAATGAGGTTGAAGGTCTGGAAGATGTAGCCGATCTTCCGGCACCGGAGCCAGGCCAGCTCGTAGGCGTCCAGCTGGGCGATGTCCACGTCGTCGATGAAGACTTTGCCGGAGGTGGGCTTGTCGAGTCCGCCGATCATGTTGAACAGCGTGCTCTTGCCCGATCCGGACGGCCCCATGATGGAAAGGTAATAGCCGGTCGGAATTTCCAAATCCACCCCCTTGAGGGCCTCCAGCTTGGTCTTGCCCATCCTGAATGTCTTGGTCACGCCCGACACCCGAACGATGCTCCGGGCCGTTTCCGACGTCTCCACCGCGCTCTCGTTCTGCACGCCGCTCTCCATTCACCAGGGCGATGCCCTGGGCTGGTATGTACCGCCCTTTCAGGGCTTTATTTTGTCCCTCTGTCCCTCTGTCCCTCTGTCCCTCTGTCCCTCTGTCCCTCTGTCCCTCTGTCCCTCTGTCCCTCTGTCCCTTATACCTTCACTCCTCCA
>JAABTM010000342.1 GCA_011389855.1 Desulfobacteraceae bacterium | reverse complement strand
GAGGGGACTGTTTCGTTTCCAGGCCATGATCATCCCCATGCCGGCGCCGAACACCAGGGTGAAGCACATGGCCGCGCCCATGAGAAAGATGGTGTTCCAGAAGCGGTAGGTCAGGATCTCGAACACGGGCCGCGAACTGGTGAACGACCGGCCCCAGTCCAGGGCCACGATGTTTTTCAGGTAGAGCCCGTACTGGACCAGCAGCGGCTTGTCCAGCCCGAAGGCCTGCTTCAGCCGGGCCTGGGCCACTTCGTCCAGGGCCGGCGAAATGACCTGGGCCGTGGGGTCGCCGGGCAGGAGCCGGAAGATGAAAAACAGGATGGTGGCCACCGCGAAGAGGGTGACGACCGTGTAGAAAATCCGATAGACGATGTATTCCTTCATGGGTGAATCGCCTTTGCGTCGCCCGCCTTTCCGGCGCCCGTCAGGCGAGCGCCGGAAGGGGAGGGCGGATGGGGATTATTTCGGATAATGGAGTTTGCCGTTTTTCCAGGTGTAGCCGGCGTCCTTGAGGATTTGCTTGGCCTTGTCGATGTCCTCGGGATAGGGCTTCACGTCCGGGTTGTGCCAGAATTCGTTGGCCGGCGCGATGACCGAACCGCCCGGTTCGCCGTAGCCCGACAGTATGGCCATGATCATCAGCTCCTTGGGAATGACGTGGGCGATGGCCTGACGGAAGGCCATGTCGTCCAGGGGGGCGCGTTTGGTGTGGTAAATGAGCGTGTAGAACCCGTGGTTGGCATACCCCTTGGCCACCACGTTGGGAATCTTCTTCAGGTCTTCCAGCAGGCTGGGTTTGAGGATGTACCGGGTCCGGTCGCACTCCCCTTTTTCAATGGCCGCGGCCATGGCGTCGTGGGAGCCGTAGGCGATGCGGATGATCCCTTTGGCCTTGGGCGCGTTGAAATGCTCTTTGAAAGCCTCGACCTTGAGTTCCCGGCCCCGGTCCCAGTGGACGAACTTGAAGGGGCCGCTGCCGACGGGGTTGTCGTTGGCGTAGTTCAGCGGATCTTTAAGACCGACCTTTTCGGGGATGTCCTTCCAGATGTGCTCGGGGATCAGGAAAATCGCCCCCAGCAGGTTGGGAATGAAGGGCGCGTAGGGGTCCTTCAGCTTGACCCGCACGCTCAGGGGGCCGGTCACCTCCACGGAATCGAAGTGGCGCAGGGCCTCCACGAAGAAGGGCGCCTGCCATTTCGTATGGTAGTCGAACGTGAACTTCACATCCTCGGCGGTCACGTCCTCGCCGTCGTGCCATTTCATGCCCTTGCGCAGGGTCAAATCAATCGTGGTGGGATCGACGATGTCGTAGGACTCCGCGGCCCAGGGCTGGGCCTTGCCGTCCGGCCCGATGCGGAACAGCCGGTCGTAGATCATCCGCAGTTCCATGAACTCGGAATGGTCCTTGGCCGACACCGGGTTGAGGTTCTTCAGGGGCGTGGTCATGCCGGTGCGGATGTACCCGTCGCCCTGGACGATCTCGGCGCCGATGTCGGTCCAGAACGAGCCGATGCCTTCGCCCATCATGGGGACGACGTTTTTCAACCGGTCGGACCGGTAGGCGTTGGTCATCTGGACGTTGACCAGCACGTTGAGGGCCTGAAGCTCATGGGCCCGCTCCTGGGCCTTGTAGACGATCTTTTGGCGCTCCGCCGGGACCATGGTCACCTGCTGCTCCTCGGCCAGCTTGTCCATCAGCGGATCCGAGATGCCCGACCAGTTCCACCCGCCCTTGCCGTACTGGGACGAATGGTGGACCTTATAAATGAAGACGTTGGGGTCGATGCGCAGGGACGCGCCCGAGAGCATGACCAGCCACATGTCGTAGTCCTGCTCCTGCATCACCTTCTGGACGTTCTGGTTGTAGTCGATGGGGTTGGCCGACACGTCCCACCCCAGGGCCTTGAACGAATCGGCGATGACCCGGGCCGCCTCCGGCCGCACCGGATCAAAGGTGGCCGTGGCCGTGATAATCTTCATGGGGTCCACCGGCGCGCCCGGCTTCCGCTCGGCGAAGGCCGGCGAACCGACCATCGCCAACGCCGCGACGGTCGCCACAACGACGGTCCATGTCATTAAAGGCCGTTTCCTGATCTCTCTTTGCATCTTGCATCCTCCTTGTTCATGTAATTGATGCGGTTACGATTTATGAATCGTGATCAATAAAGCAATTGAAGTGCCAATTGGTTCTCGACAGGGAGGGGTTGCATGTTATAATATATGAATTCAGATAGATAGCGTTTGAATGAGAAATTTGGATGGAGAAATTAGACACGCCATTATTGTATTATTATAAAACACACTGGGAGCTGTTTGCCTTAAGATCGCTATGAAAATTAGGGGCTTGCTAAAAGTGTTTTATTTTTATACATGTATCGGGATGGTACAACTCTGGCATGATGGGGAATGGCGTTGATGTTTGGAAGGGAAAAACGTATAATAGCCATTGAGGGAATTCGGATATCTAATTGTCTGAACTCGGATGGCCAGGATTCAGGGATTGCCAGGATTTAACGGCGAACCGTTTTACCCAGGAGGTTTTAGCGTGTCATTGCCACTATCGAAACCAGGAGACGCCCCCACGACTTATGGGGAATATATGCACTGGCCGGAAGATGAGCGTTGGGAGATCATCGACGGTGTTCTGTACGACATGAGCCCCGCGCCTTCCACAAAGCACCAGAGGGTCAGTCGCAAGTTAATTGTTCAAATAGATGGATTGTTGGCCGAAAAACCCGATTGCGAGGCATTTTTCGCCCCCTTTGACGTGCGCCTGCCCGAAAAGGACGAAGCGGACGAATCTATCATCAACGTCGTCCAGCCCGACATCGCCGTCATCTGCGACCCGTCGAAAATCGACGACAAGGGTTGCCGGGGCGCGCCGGACTGGATCATCGAAGTTTTGTCGCCTTTCACATCCTCCAAGGACCACATCGCCAAGCGTCTGCTCTATGAACGGATGGGGGTGAGGGAGTACTGGCTGGTGCATCCTCTGGACAATGTGATCACCATTTTTATTCTTGGCGCTGACGGCAAATTCGAACCATCGGTGTTCCAGGAAGGAAAAGGTCAAGTCAAGGCATCCGCGTTGCCGGATCTGACGCTGAACCTGGACGCCGTGTTTCGATAGATTTGGTCATCCGGCCATCCGCATGGAAACCACCAATCCGTATTTTTTAATCTTTCGATAAAGGGTCGCCCGTGTGATGCCCAGAATATCCGCAGCCCTCGAAATATTGAATTCCTCGGTTTCAAGCACGTCCTGGACGGCTTTTTTTTCCACTTCCGCCAGTGAAGAACTCGACCGTCCACTCTTCTCGGCGGCGTCTTTCGCCTCGTCGATGCCGCCCAGCAGATGCGGTTCGATGATCGTCCCCTCCGCCAGATTCACGGCCCGCTCCAACACATTTTCAAGTTCCCGGATGTTTCCCGGCCAGGCGTGGGCGGCGAACGCCCGTTTCGACGCCGCGGAAAACCGCATGGCGGGTTTTCCCAACGACCGGGCGCACCGGGCCAGGATATGGTCCGCCAATAGCGGGATATCCTCGACCCGGTCCCGCAGGGGCGGGATGACGATGGGGAAGACGTTGAGGCGGTAAAAGAGATCCTCACGGAAGTTTCCTTTTTCCACCTCGCGCTTGAGGTCCATGTGGGTGGCGGCGATGACGCGCACATCCACGGGGATGGGCTTGTGTTCGCCGATGCGGGTCACTTCGCCGGTCTGGAGGACCCGGAGCAGCTTCACTTGCATGTCCGTGGGCATATCGCCGATTTCGTCCAGGAGCACCGTGCCGCCGCTGGCCAGTTCGAACTTGCCGGGGCGTCCGCCTTTTCTGGCGCCGGTAAACGCCCCGCCCGCGTAACCGAACAGTTCGCTTTCCAGCAGCTCCCGGGGGATGGCCCCGCAGTTGATGGCCACGAAGGGGTGGTTTTTCCGCCCGCTCCCGTTGTGGATGGACTGGGCGAACAGTTCTTTCCCGGTGCCGGTTTCGCCCTGGAGCAGCACCGTCGAACGGCCGGTGGCCGCCAGCCAGGCCAGCCGTTTGGCGTCCTCGGCGGCCGTGCTTTCGCCGATGATGTCGTCAAACGTAAACCGGGCCTGGGAGCCGGCCATTTCGTTGACAAGGCGCCGGATGCGGTGGATCTCGTTGAAAACCACGATGATCCCCTGGACGGTTTCGCCGGCGTCGAAGATGGGCTTGGCGGCGATGAGAAGCTGGATCTCCCGCTTGGGGCTCCGGATGAAGATCTCCCGGTCGGTCACCCCGAAACCGGCGTGCATGATCCCCTTCAGGTCCACCTGGGCGCCGAGGAGGGCCGACAGCGGGGCGCCCTCCAGGTTATCAGGCCAGTCCAGGATTTGTTTTCCCTGGTGGTTGATCTGGGAGATGACGCCGTCCCGGTCCACGGCCATGACGCCGCTGTCGATGGACTCGATGATGGCGTTCATGTACCGGTTTTTGAGGTGCAGTTCATTGGAGGCATTGATCAGCCGCATCTGGTTTTCGATGGATTTGGACGCGGTGATGACCATGCCCAGGGTGTGGGGGTGGACCTGACGCGCCTCTCCGGACATGGCGATAACGCCCATGAGAGCGCCCGCGTCGCTGAAAACCGGCGCCGCCGAACAGGTGTGGCCGTAGCCCCGCTGGCAGAAATGCTCTTCGTCGGTGATCTGGACGGGGATTTGGCGTGCCAGGGCCAGGCTGATGACGCTGGTGCCCACGTCCCGCTCGGTCCAGCGGAATCCCGGCCAGCAATTTCCCGCCTGGAGCACGCCCATGGTCGATTCGTCCCCCACCATCTCCATGATGTACCCCTCGCCGTCGGCGATGGTGACCACGAATCCGGCCCCGGCGACGAACTGGTACAACTCCCGCATCTGGGCCACGGCCACGTCCAGAAAGGCCCGGTTGCGGTCGCGCCGGTGTTCGAGGGCTTCCGGGCTGAGGCGGATCTGGCCCGGCGTACACCGGTTATGGGGATCGACGCCGTACTGACGGCATCTCTCGTGGGAGGCCTGGATCTCCTGATGCAGAACATCCGGTTCGGGGATGGTGTAGCCGATCATGATCGCATCGTCAGGGTTTGGCGCCGATGTAGACGATGGTTTCGATCTCAAAACTGATGCCGCGGACGGTTTGGTTGAGGACGCCGCATTCCAGTTCCGGGTCCG
>JAABTM010000341.1 GCA_011389855.1 Desulfobacteraceae bacterium | reverse complement strand
ACAGACACTGCCTATTAAATAACTGTATACCGTAAAAAATAATTCAACAAGAACGTCGGATTCGCGGGTTCCGCATCCGAGTTCATAAAACAAGTTAACGATTTTTAACTTCAATAGTCATGGGGACCGCACTCACCGGATTATCCCTCCCGTCTCGCTTCTGGGCCGCAATCCGATCCGCCGCATCCATCCCCTCGACCACCTCCCCAAACACGGTATACTGCCCATCCAAATGGGGCGCATCGGCCACGCAGATAAAAAACTGGGACCCGGCGGAGTCGGGATGGCTGGACCGGGCCATGGAAACGGTCCCCCGTTTGTGGGGTTTGTCGTTGAATTCCGCTTTGAGCCGATATCCCGGGCCTCCGGTCCCGTGGAGGGAGCGATCCGCTTTTTTGGAGTTGGGGTCCCCGCCCTGGATCATGAAGCCGGGGATCACGCGATGGAACGTCGTACCATCATAGACCCCTTTGCGGGCCAGAACTGTGAAGTTGTTCACATGATTCGGGGCCGCTTCCGGGAAAAATTCGACGACCATGTCGCCCAGGTCCGTTTTGATGACGGCCCGGGTCTCTTTCATGGCCTCGATCTCTTCTTTGCTGAATTTTCGGTGCTTTGCGTCTTCAGACTGGGCGGGAGCGACGACGAGAAGCATAAGCAGGGACAGGATCGCAGCGAGGAATGCCGGTTTCTTCATATAAACGTTCCTTTTTGGTTTCAATGACTTGTTCAATATATTTTCCTTTTGCATCTACCCCCATTAAAACCGAACTCCCGGCAAAAGGCAATCAAATTTTTTGCTTGCTTTCCAAGAGAACGTGCGGGATAAAGGGGTAAGTCGGTCCAAATCATTACCGAAACGAGGGTGACCTGATCCAATGAAACTGGGCGATTCTCTTCAAAAAGACCATATTTTCCTGGACATTTCCCTTCCGGACAAACCCGCCGTGCTCCGATTCGCCGCCGAAGCCTTTGCCCGGAGCGGCATCGCGGCGGACGCCGATGCGCTCCTGGAAGGGCTTCAGGCCCGGGAGTCGGTTATGAGCACGGGGATCGGAAACGGTCTCGGCATCCCCCATGCTTTCAGTTCCGGGGTCCATGCGCAGGATGTGCTCCTGATCCGCCTCGCCCGCCCCATCCCTTTCGCCGCCATCGATCACAAGCCCGTCGACCTGGTGCTGGCCTTGGCGGCCCCGGCGTCGGACACATCGCTCCATCTGCAGATGCTCGCCCGGATCTCCCGGATTTTCCGGGATTCGGACGCGGTCCGGGCCATCCGGTCCGCCGAGACGCCCGAGACCCTTCTGTCCACCGTCCGCCAGGCCGAAGACCGGATCGGGGCCCATTGAAGCCCGACGCCGACGCCTCCGGGGGCCATCTCCTCATCGCCGTCATCAATGACGAAACCCTCCTGGAGGAAATCATCACCGGCTGGCTCGACATGGGCATCACCGGCGCCACCGTCTTCGACAGCACCGATCTGCTGCAGCTCATCAGCCATCACATCCCCATCTTCGCCGGATTCCGGTCCATGACCGCCGGCGGCGGATATCACAATAAAACCATTTTTACCGCCATCGACAAACAGACCCTGCTGGAAAATGCGGTGACGCATCTGGAAGCCACCTGCCGCAAAACCGGAACATCGAGCCAGGGCGTCTATTTCGTGGTCCCCCTCACGGCCTTCGGCCGGCTGGGCCTCGATATGTCGGCCGAGCATTACCAGCGCCATATCGAAAAAAAACTGGGCCGACCTATCCCCGGCCCGCCTCCCCCACCCGATGAAGCGCCGCCTTGAAGGCGATGGGGCCCACGATCTGGTTGAGACAGATCACCGCAAGCACCACCGTCGTCAGATAGGTTCCTATGGCCGGAAACTCCCGCATGGCCAACTGAGCCAGGCCGATGGCCACCCCGGCCTGGGCCAGATAGGCCATCCAGGCGGTCTGGTTGTATCGCGGCGGATCCCCGGACAAGGCGCCCGCCGCCCAGGCGGCCAGCCAGATGGCGGCCGCCCTGATAACGGCCAGACAAAGCGCCAGAGGCCAGGTCAGGACCAGGGCGGTCAGGTCCAGCGAGGCCCCCGCCAGGGAAAAAAACAGGACAAAAACAGGCAGCGACACCCGGTCGAGCGCCGCCGTGAAGGCGGCCCCGCCCTCCCCCAGGTTCCGAACGGAAAATCCCGCGCTCATGCAGATAATCAGCGGTTCCAGATGGAGCGATCCCCCGAAATGGCTTTCCGTGAATTGCCCCAGCCACTGGGACGCCCTGGCGACGCCGAATGCGAAAAACAACAGGAAAAACGGCAGGTCATATCCCGCCCTCCGGATATACCAATCAATCAGTTTCCCCGACAGCAACCCGGCGATGATGGAAACTGCGATTTCCCCGGCCAGGGCCCCGAAAACCGCGAATTCCATTCGCCCCCCCGGCGCCAGCACCGCCTGGACGACCGCCATGGCCAGGGTGAACAAGATAATGATCAGAACATCCATGGCGACGGTGACGCCCAGCACGGTATCGGTAAACCTTCCCCGGGCCCGGCACTCGCTGATGATGGCGATGGCTGAAGAAGGGGACCGGGCCACCGCCGCCACGCCCAGCAGCACCGCCAGCGATGCCGTCTGGATCGACGACAAATCTTTCGTAAAGCTGAACCGATCCCCGAAAATCGTCCCAAAACCGGCGACCATGCCGAACACGATCACGACCTGAAAGACGACGTTGTAGATAATGACCCGCTGCCGCCCGGCCAGGGCGCTCAGGCCGAAATGGGCCCCGGCTGAAAGGGCGATGAAACTCAGGGCCAGGTCATCCAGCAGCCGCAGCCGCCCGACCATGGACGGCGAAAGAAAACCCAAGACATGCGGGCCGGCCAGGATGCCGGCGATGATATAGCCCGACAGCAGCGGCAATCCGACGACGCCGGCCAATTGTCCGCTCACATAAGCGCCCAGCAGCAGCGCGCCCAGGAAAAAATTGGTCCGGGCTGCGGCGCCATGGACCGGATCGGCATCCCATCCGCGCATATACGCCGCGAATGCGCCGATTAAAACCAGGATCGTCAGATGAACGGCGACGGTCGCGGCTTGCCGGCGACGATCAGGCTTCATGGCGCTTTTCCCGGATCACCATCTTCAGGAGCCAGGGACTGATCCCGTCGCTGAGCACCAGGGCGGCCAGGATGGCGCCGATGACCGTCATGGCCACATCCCCGGTAAATCGTTTTGAGAAATCCAGAAGAAAGGCCATGCACAGACCGCTTGGTCCCAGAAGGCCCAGACCCAGATGAGGCGGATAGCGACGAAGACCGGGCGCGACCCGGGTGATGATCAGCAGCGAGAGCCACTTGCCGATCCCCCGCCAGATGCCGTAAAGAATCCCGATGCCCCATACCACCGGATCATCCACCCGCCAGGCGGCCCCTAAAAAGACCAGCAGCAGCAGATACGCCGGCTTTTCAACCGGCGCCAGAATCCGGTAGATCCGTTCCTTGTCCCGGGAAACATTGACCAGGCAGACGCCCACCAAAATATTGGCCAACAGCGGAGAAAACCCCGCAGCAGTCGAGAGCCCGCTGGCCAGAAGGACCATGCCCGCCACCACCAGGATCAGTTCCGGTTCCGGAATCCGCCGGCTTAAAAACAGGAGAAACAGCAGCAGAATGCCGAGGCAGGCGCCCAGGACGCCCATTGCGCCCTGAAACGCCCCGTCGATCGCCGTGGATCCCTCCGGCTTGAAAACATAGGCAAGGCCGAACATGGCCAGCGCCCCCAGGCCGTCAACGCTCGAAATATATCGGAGCAACGCCAGCCGGCGAGGATGGCGTCCCTTCATCGATGCGGCC
This sequence comes from Desulfobacteraceae bacterium, assembly GCA_011389855.1. Classification (GTDB taxonomy): domain Bacteria; phylum Desulfobacterota; class Desulfobacteria; order Desulfobacterales; family JAABSP01; genus JAABTD01. The sequence continues at coordinate 1,338 of JAABTM010000341.1, read as the reverse complement.
ATGAGGGCCAGGCCCGTCTGTCCGGAAGGCGCGGCGGCCGCCGCCATTAAAAAGGATAGCGTGAGTCCCATGGCGGCGTATCCGGGCGGAAACAGAGGCATCGCCGTCATGGCCGCGCCCAAAACGCCCAGCAGGATAAAGATCCCCTGGAAATGGGCCGCCGCCGCATATTCCAGGGGATAGTGTCGCAGTTTCCGGAATTCAAATTGAAAGCCGTAGAGAAAACCGATCCACCCCAGAACGACGGCCTGCAACGGCGCCAGGCCGATCCGCGTGGGCGCGTCCAGTAAATTCAGAAAATCGGACCCCAGGAGCAGCCCGATGAACAGAAACTCCGTTCCGGTCAGGTAAAACTGACGCACAAACAGGGGAAGCCGGGGCCGGAAGCCCCGGAATGTAAAATGATACCCGCTAAAGGCAAGGAAAACCACCAGGAGAAATGCGAAAACGGATTTCATGGCTTTCCCGACCCGAGCGGCATCACACCGGCCTGGCGTCCAGCCCCAGGTTCTTCCGCTTCCCTTCGATATGTCGCTGAATCAGCGCCGCCGCCTTTTCCGGGTCGGGCTCCACGGCGAAGGTCGCGCCCACCGCGTCGTTCAATCCTTCGGTGAGCAGCTTCACCACGTTCATGGAACCGGTGATGGGCGGCATGGGTCCCAGCACCGTGTAGACGCCCGAGGCCACGAAATAGCAGCCGATGGCCGCCGCCTTTTCGGAATACCATTCCGGCGCCGCGCCGGCCATGGGCAGGTCGCTGATGTCGGTTCCCAGGGCATCCGCCAGGGCGCAGGCCACGGTAAGGATCCGGACGTTGTCCACGCAGGAGCCCATGTGGAGGACCGGCGGAATCTTGAGGGCCCCGCAGATCTCCTGGAGCCCCGGTCCGGCGTACCGGATGGCGTCGGCGACCTTGAAGCCCGCCTTGGCGTTGGCCACGGCGGCGCAGCCGGTGTCCACCACCAGGATATCATTTTCGATGAGCCGTCGGGTCAGGGTCACATGGCCGTGATCCTGCTTGATCCGCGGGTTGTTGCACCCCACCACCCCGGCCGCGCCCCGGATTTTTCCCGCCTTGATGGCGTCCAGCAGCGGGTCCGGCGTGCCGCCCAGGGCCCCGACGATGGCCTCCACCGAAAACCCGCCCAGGGCCTCCACCGGGGTCGTGGGCAGATAGACTTCGCCCCGCCGGTCGAAATTCTCCACCGCCTCCTTGACGATTTCCATGGCCAGTTCCCGGGCGTTGTCCGGATGGAACTCCTTGTGTTCCATCCCCGGAAACCGGGCCTTGTCGGAGGTGGAGATCATCTTTGTATGATAACAGGACGCGACCTGCCC
>JAABTM010000340.1 GCA_011389855.1 Desulfobacteraceae bacterium | reverse complement strand
ATCTTACCGACATAGCGGTGGCGGCGTCGTGCTTGTCGAGGATGGCGTCGATGACGGCGCGCTTGGCGAGGGTTTCGCCGGGCCTGGGCGGGTTTTCGCCGTCGGGCTTGAAGTAATCCACGTGGAAACGAAGGACGTTTTTGTCTTCGATGGCGTGGGCGCTGTAGGTGGTTCGGCCTCGCTTCGCGCGGTTTTTGTTGCGTTTGCTGTTTTCGTCGAGGGCGAGGCCGAGCTTCTGGATGGTGGTGACGATGACCTTGTCGGCGTAGTTGTCGGAGGCGAGGCGGCGAACGAGCGCGGCGGTGTTGGTGTTTTCTTCGACGCAGCCTTCCTGGAAGCGGTTGAACTCTTCGCGGGTTTGTCGGTCGAGGTCTTTGCGGTCGACGACGAAGAGACACTTGTGGATGTCGGGGTTGAGTTTGAGGAGCGTGGATGCCTTGAAGGAGGTGAGGGTCTTGCCCGAGCCGGTGGTATGCCAGATGTAGCCGTTGCCCCGGTTCTCACGGATGCACTGGTCGATGGCCTTGACGGCGTAAATTTGGTAGGGGCGCATCATGAGCATCTTCTGCTCTGAGGCGACGAGGACCATGTAGCGGCTGATGGTCGTGGCGAGAGTACACTTGGACAGGAAGGACTCGGCGAAATCGTCGATGTGGGTGATCTTGGCGTTGTCTTCGGCGGCGTGCTGGTAGATGGGCAGGAAGTTTTCATCGGCGTCGAAGGCGAAATGGCGGTCGTTGTTATTGGCGAAGTAGTAGGTCTCGGTCTTGTTGGAGACGATGAAGAGCTGGACGAAGCAAAGCAGGGTCTTGGTATAGCCGTTGCCGGGGTCTTTTTTATAGTCGACGATCTGCTGCATGGCCCGGCGGGGACTGATGCCCAGGGTCTTGAGTTCAACCTGGACGGCGGGGATGCCGTTGATCAGTAGCATCACGTCATAGCGTTGGAAGCTGTTGTCGGTATTGATGTGGAGCTGGTTGATGACCTCGAAGGTGTTTTTGCACCAGTCCTTGATGTTGACAAGGGTGTAGTTGAGCGGGGCGCCGTCGTCTCGGGTGAAGCTGTTGATTTCGCGGAGCAGGGACGCGGCGGTGAAGACGTCGGGGGTGATGATCTCGTCGAGGAGGCGCTTGAATTCGCCGTCGGTGAGCTGGACGCGGTTGAGGGCCTGGAAGTGGTTGCGGAAGTTGCCTTCGAGGGCGGCGCGGTCGCTGATGTCGGGGCGGTGAATGTATTTGAGATCGGTCAGTTTGCCGATCAGTGCTTCTTCGAGTTCTTGTTCGGTCATTGTTTTCTCTCTTTGAAACCGGGTCAAGTACCGGCTTCGTTCATTCCAGGCACGGCTTTTCGTTTTCCGGGCGTAATGGAAATTTTACAGGCTCCGCCAGCCTTCACCCACTCGTCAATTAATATAACGGCCAAACATACCGCCGCCGGTCAAATAGTCCTCATGCCTGGGCCTTCGTATAAAGGATATCGATTTCGAAAAGGGCCAAATCAAGGTGCGGGGTAAAGGGGGGCAAAGATCGCCCCACGAAGTCACCCCGAAAAATTCGCGTCCCATCTCCGCGAACAAATCGACAAATCCCGATCGCTGTTCAAGTCCGATCCGGCAAAAAGCAACGACCCGCCGCTTCCCCCGACATCAAACCAGCTCCCGCGGAATCACCGCATGCCAGCTCCGCGTAAACACCCGGCTCGCCCCCTCGTAGGCATCCAGATCCGCCCGCAAATGAAAGCTGGTTTCGTTGGACGTCAACAGCGTCCGGGTGACGGTGCGCACCTCCCAGTCGCCCCTCGTAAATTTCCGTTCCCACCGCGTTTCGCCGGCCAGTGAATCGTATTCGTCGGCCCGGTAGGTGTAGGTCTCCAGGGTGCGGGAGCCGATCTCCAAATCGATGGCCTCGTACCGGGTGACGCCGGTGTCCAGGAGCACTTCGAGTTTGGAAATGTCGCGGCGCAGGTCGCGGATGACTCGCCATTCCTCCTCCCTCGGCCGGATGAGGGTCGCGGCCAGGGGTTCGGCGGCTTCCGGTACTTCAAAAGGACGAAGTTCGGCGTCCTCGGGACGGGGTGGGCGGACGGGCAGGGTGAACGTGCTGGTCCCGCCGTGGATGGTGAGCTGCACCGGCCTGGGCGGCGGCCACGCCAGGGGCCAGTAGCTGGTGGAGATGGACAGGCGGAGCCGGTTGCCCTTGGGAAACCGCTGGGCCACGCCGTTGAGCTGAACCGTTACCCGGTACCTTTTGCCGGGTTCCAGCGGCGTGGGATTCTCGTGGCTCTCCCGGTGGGTCAGGTTGAGCAGGCCGTAGGTAACCCGGGTCGCCTTGTCGTTCGGCGACACGTCCGACAGGCGGGCGGCCACCATGGCCACCGGCTCGCTGGAAGACAGGTCCAGTTCCACCGTCGGGGCCCCGAAGATCTCCAGGTCCTCCTCCAGCACTTCGCTTTCAAAGACCAGGGCGCCGCCGTCCTCCTGCCGCTGGTCGTGGGGCAGGTCGGGTGGGGCCTGGTAGCTGCACCATTTGCCGGCGAAGAGTCCCACGCTCAGGGGCGACTGGATGGGCAAAGGCTGCTCGGGGACCGCCTCCGACGCCGGCGCCAGCCGCCACCGGTCCAGGGTGAAGCCGAGGGATCCGATGTGGGGGCTGGGCCAGGCGGGTTCGGCGACCCACCGGCCGGGCCGCTCGGTGTAACTGGTGGTGGGGGGCACGCTGTCCTGCATCCAGACCCGTAACATGGGCTCGTCCTCGATGCCGTTTTCGATCCCCTTAAGCCATCGGTCCCACCAGGCCCGCACTTCCTGCAAAAATCCAATGGCCGGTCCCGGAACGCCCTCGTGGGGATATTTGTGGCTCCAGGGTCCCAGAAGGCCCTTGCGCGGCACGGAGAGGTTTTCCATAAGACGGAAAACGGCGTTGGAGTAGCCGTCGGCCCACCCGCTCACCGCCATGACGGGGCAGAGGATGGCGCCGTAATCCTCGCAGACGGACCCGTGTTTCCAGTAGTCGTCCCGGTGCGGGTGAGCCATCCAGGTTTCGAGCCAGAACCCGCTCTTTTCGAGGCGCTCCAGCCACATGTCCCGCCATTGGTCGCCCACCAGCGCCGGGTCCGGGGGATGGGTGTTCTGGTCGAACATGGTGGAGGCCCAGGAGAGGTTGTCCCCCAACAGGCAGCCGCCCATGTAGTGGACGTCGTCGGCGTACCGGTCGTCGGTGGAGCAGATGGTGACGATGGCCTTCAACGGCTCCGGCCGGAGGGCCGCGATCTGGAGCCCGTTGAACCCACCCCAGGAAATGCCGATCATCCCCACCGCGCCGGAACACCAGGGCTGGTTCGCCAGCCAGTGGATGATTTCCACGCCGTCGTCCAGCTCCCGTTGCAGGTATTCGTCGGTGAGGAGGCCTTCGGACTCGCCGCTGCCCCGGAGATCGACGCGAACCGACGCGTAGCCGAACCCGGCGATGTAGGGGTGGTGGCCGACGTCCCGCTCGGCGGTGAGGTCCCGTTTCCGGTAGGGGATGTATTCGAGGATGGCGGGGACCGGGTCCGTTTCCGCGTCCTCCGGCAGCCACATCCGGGCGGCCAGCTTCGCGCCGTCGGACATGGGGATGGTGAAATGTTCGATTTCGCGGACGGTTCGGGGAAATTCAGTTCGGATTTTCATGGCGCTCGGGTTCTTTCGTTGTCTATTGGATGGGTTCGGTGTCGAAGGTGAGGAGTTCCTGGCACCGGATGTATTTGTCCAGCAGTTCTTTCTGGTCTTCGCCGCCGATGAAGAGGTGGCATATGGCGTAGCTGTAGCTGTCCTGCTCCAGAAGGTCGGAGAGGCGCATGCCCCGCGTCGCCTGGGGGCGGACCACCGTGCCCGGAACCTCTTTTCCGACCCGCTCGATCTCCTCCGGGGTGGGCGCGCTTTTCACGACGCCGTCCTCGAAGAGGCGCCAGAAGAACTTGGCGGCGCGCGGGAATTCGCCCCGCTGGCTGGGAAATTCCGGATCCCGGCCCAGGGCCGCGTCCACCGTCACCGCCTGGTTGGAGGCGCCGTCCACCTTCCGGAAAACTTCCGAATGGGACTGGGAGACCCGGGTGTTGATCTCCAGGAGCCAGATCCGGTCCTGTTCCCGGTTCCAGTAATATTCGATGTTAAAGGCCGAATCGTCGAATCCCATGGCCGGGATGATCGTTTCGGTGATCCGCTGCATCCGCTCCTGGATCTTGTAGGGGAGGGTGGACGGGTATTCGTAGCGGAAAAAGGAGATGCCGTTTTCGTACCGGATGGAATCCACGATGCCGATGGACTCCACGCGGCCGTTCTGGGAGTAGCCCTCCTGGGTGCAGAGCCGGCCGGAAATGATGGACTCGGCCATGCAGTGGGCCCCGCCTACGCCGGCGATCTCCGGGGGAAGCCGCACCTGATTCAATACGTAGTTGAACGGATCGCCGATAAGGGCGATATGTTCCCGGATATGGGGGATGGCGGCGACAAAGTCCTCTTCGTTGTTGATGCGAAAGCCGAGGAACGAGCCGGTGGATTTGATGGGCTTGATCCAGAACGGGTAGGGGAGATCGATCCTGGAAAGCGCGTCGTCGTCAAAGGGATCGAAGGCGGCGAACTCCGGGATGTTGTCGGGGATGACCTTTTGCTGTTCAACCCGGCTCCAGTATTTGTGCTCGCATTTCAGCAGGCTTTCGAGGCTCGGGGACCGCGTCCCGAATTCCTTGCAGATGAGAGGCAGCATGGTGCTGACGGGGAAATCCATGTAGCCGCAGATGGCGTCGATGGACTCGCCGGTCTCTTGTTTGAACTGGTTGAGTTGTTCGATGCCGCGTTGAACCATGTCCGCGATAGGGAACTCGTAGGTTTCGAGGAATTCCGCCGGATCGAGAAGGCTGCGGAACGTGTATTCCGGCGCATGGGGCGTTCGTTCCAGAAGATCGCGGTTGAAATCGTTCATGCCGACGACGAACACATTTTTTCTCTTCATGGCAAATCCTTTTCATTGAAGGTAACTCTTGCCTGCCGGTGATTTTGAGTGATGCGGCGATGGAAAACACATTGAGTAAGAGAGGATATTCTTTTTTTGGTAATGTTGTTTTTCATGTGGACAATGATACAGCATTGCTTTGGAGAGCGTCAATGGTATTCCCGGAAACACCGAAATGAGGCCGCGGAATGTCGGCGAGATCGGAAGAGCACAC
>JAABTM010000339.1 GCA_011389855.1 Desulfobacteraceae bacterium | reverse complement strand
GGGCCCTGACGGCCCCTTGCGGCGACGATGTCCTCTACCAGTGCTGCACCCTGGAAGAGTCCCTCCGCATCGGCTGCCGGTTCGCCCCGGCCATCGATCCCGATTCCCGTCTGTGCAACATCACCTGGGATTACATGACCAACAGCCTCGGGTGGGAAGATCCTTTTGCCCCCATGATTGACGGCCGGTATTTCAATGAAGAACTCGACCTTTTCAACCGGCTCTTCATGAAGGATGTGGAGAGCGATCCCGGCTTCCACCTCGAACCCGGCGTCTTCGCCGAAGCCTTTGGCATGACGGAAGAAGCCGAATGGGCCAAGTACAACCGGGATGAGGAACACGATGTCTATTCTCAGTTCTCCATGCAGGGAGCTCAGGGCTTCAACGACATGGCCCCCGGCGAACTGAAGGAAGCCTCTTTAAAGGAATGGAAGGCATGGACAAACCGTCCCGGTGGGATAACGACAGTGATGCCAGCGAGTGCTGATGTAACACTTTCTGAATATTGACGATTGTTGTATTTTAAGGGGAGTTCAGGATAATTGTGTTTGTTCCTGAACTCCCTTTTGTTGGAGCCTTCGGCAAGGAATTAAAAGCTGAACATTGTCAAAGCATAAAATGAATTATTTTTCCGACGAGGATGTGTTGCACATACTTATAGAAGAAGGACAAGAATCGGAATGTCGGGAATTGGCGCCAAATATAACGGCGGAATTGAATGAAGGAGGTGAATCGATGGGTATTGGATAGTGAGTGCGAAAGAATTTTGGATAAAGCTGGAATACTATATTTCCGAAAGTTTATGTTACGACTTTTATGTTGGAGGCAAAGAATGGATTTTAAAGAAATAGTTTCTAGAGTGTCCCAAAATTATAAAGACCGTTCAAAAATTGAGGCGATGAACATCAAAATATGGATTGAAGAAGTTAATAAGCTGTATAAAAAAATTCAAGAGTGGCTTGGTGAATTTATTGAACAAGGCGATATTATTGTTGAAGCGGGAGAATCTCAGTATTATGAATTCGATGACGACGTTGAATCAACAAATACATTGTATCTGAATTTTGGCGGTGATCGTGGGCCTTCAATAGTTTTTGAGCCAGCAGGAATAAATATTGCCGAAGCTTTGGGCAAAATTGACTTATACTATCTTGGGCATAAAGAAGAAATAGTATCTCTTTTGCTCGTTAAAGAAAGTGATGAAGATTTTCATTGGAAAATCATGAAAAGTTCGCAAGATTGCAAAGAGTTTTCAAAAGAATCCTTTGAAGACCAAATTAGCGAATGGATGATAAAATGGGCTGATGTGCAAGGATAAAAAATGTCTGAAAAAAAGTTGGAAGAAATTTATCAACTGTATTTATCTTCGATAGAAATATATAACTATGCGCAAGACCGGGCTAAAGCCAAATACGAAATTGCCGACAAATTTAAAATTCAATCGAAAAGCAAAGGTAAACAAAATTATCCAAAGGCAATTGAACAGCATTTTGATCAATTGAAAGCTGACATAAAAGATTTATATGTTTTGGATATCATCGCAACTTTTGAAAATATATTGTTTAAAAAAATCCAGCAAACTCTTGGAGTAATTGAAAAAATTATTGATAAAGGATATGAGCGAAAAATTAAAGATGATGAAAAAATTTATTTTCGTTATTCATCTAAAACATTCCTTAAAAGCGAAACGGACATTTTTAGCTTGGGAGGGGCGATGAAACTATTAGAAAAACAAATTAAAAACAAAAAGTTGTTCAATGATTTAAAAAATATCAGAGAACATAGGGACTACCTGTCTCATGGGAAAAGAATAGATGTTGGAAAACAAACACAATTCAGCATTGAAGAAATTAAAGACAAGTTGATGGTAATTATCAAATCCATTTAGGCATGTTGGAGATTCCCATTTGTGTCCGAACCCAAACAACTCAAAGACGCCCTCAAAACACCCTGGCGCGGCCTGCGATCCGACCTGATCCTCCACCCCGGCCCCCTGGACCATGACGGCCACCGGTCCTGGGTTCTGGAAGATCCGGTCCGCGGCAACAACTACCGATTGGGGTATGCGGAAGGGGAGCTGATCTACCGGCTCACCGTAGAGCCTGACCTGGACAAGGCCGTGGCCAATCTTTACGCCACGACGCCGCTTCGCCCGCCCGTCGAGGAGATCCTCTCTTTCATCACCATGCTCCAGAACGAGTCGCTGGCGCGGCTGCCGGAAGAAGAAGCGGTGAGGCGGGAGTCCGCCGCCGCCGCCGGCCGAAAGCCGCCCTTTTTTCAGCGGCTCCTCCAGGGCGCCATCTTTTTTCGGGTTCCCATTGTCCGGCCGGACCGGTTCCTGAGCCGGACCCTGCCCTACGTCTCGGCCCTCTGGTCGCCGGCGGCCCGGTGGGGCTATCTTCTGATCGGCTTGTTCGGGCTGATCCTCACCCTGCCGGAGCTGGAACTCTACCTCTCCACGGTCAGCTATCTGTTCACCCCCCAGGGGGCCGCGGCTTTCGCGCTATGTCTGATCCTTCTGAAGATCGGTCATGAATTCGCCCACGGGTATGCGGGCAAGGCCATGGGGCTCCACATCCGCTCCATGGGCATCTTCTTCATCGTCTTCTGGCCGCTTCTTTACACCGACACCACCGACGCCTGGAAGATCCCCGACCGGCGGCGGCGCATGTGGATCAGCGGGGCCGGGGTACTGTTCGAGCTGACCGTGGCGGGCATGGCCCTTTTCCTGTGGGCTCTTCTCCCGGACGGCATCCTCCGGAGCCTGATGTTTTTTCTCTCCGGCACGTCGCTGCTCTCGTCGGTCCTGGTCAACCTCAACCCGTTCATGCGGTACGACGGATATTACATCCTCATGGACTGGTGGGGGATCGACAACCTCCGCCCCCGGGCCTTCGCCATGCTGCGCTACGCCCTGCGGCGCCAGTTGCTGGGGTGGAAGGGGCCGATTCCGGAGGTCCATCCCAACCGCCGGAGCCTCATCGTCTACGCCGTCTGCGCCCTCATTTACCGGCTTTTCGTGGGGATCGCCATCGCCCTGGCCGTTTACTACCTGTTTTTTCCGGCCCTGGGGCTGCTGGTCTTTCTGGTGGAGATCTGGATGTTCTTCGTCCGACCCGGCATCGGAGAGGTCATGGCGGTGGTCCGGACGCGGCATCTCATCGGATCCAAATGGCGGGTGGCGGCCACCTGTCTCGGTTTTGGGGTTTTGCTCGCGCTGGTGTTCGCGCCGCTGCCCCGGTTTCAGCACCTCCCCGGCCTGCTGCTCTACCGGAACGCCGCGGCGGTGACGGCGCCGGCGGACGGTCGGATCGCCGCCGCCATGCCGACGGAGGGCAGGACCGTCGATGCCGGCGAGCGGATTATCCGCATCGAGAGCGATGGGCTGCAACACGAGGCCGACAATATTCGGTTCGACCTGGCTTCCCTCAAGGCTCGGCTCCGGTCCGTGGGCGGGGGCGGGGAGCAGGGGGCTTACCGGAACTGGCTCCAGGCGGAACTGTCCCGGGTGACGGCGGCCAGGGAGAAGCTGGATGAGGCCATCGCCATGCTGGAGATCCCCGCCCCCCTGAGCGGCCGGGTTTCCGACGTCAATCCGGACCTTTACAAAGGGGCTTTCGTTCGGCGGGGAACCTACCTGTTTTCCATCGGAAATCCCCGGCGGTGGGAGCTGAAAGCCTACGCCCACGAAGGACAGGTGGGCCATCTCAAAAAAGTGACCGATGAGGCGGTCCGGGTGCGGTTGCCGGATCCTGGAGCCCCGGCGATCCATGCCGAACTGAGGGAGCAGAGCCGGTTTCCGGTCTATCAACTGCCCAACGAAAGCCTTCTGGATGTGGCGGGCGGACCCATCGTCTCGGGCGGGGACGAGAGCGGGCGCCGGCCCCGGGACGCCTATTTCGCCTTCACTTTTGATATCCACCAAAACCCGCCGGAATGGCTGCCCCACGGCATGCCGTGCTGGATCTGGCTCCGGGGCGACAGCGTCTCCCTGGCCGGGAGTCTCCTGGGCGGTTTGTGGCGGAGTCTGACGGAAAGAGGCGTTTTTTAGCCAACAAAGAAATGAGGAATCGATGAAGCACAGGAACTGTTTGAAAATCCGATGGCAGGCCGTCCTGACGGCGGCCGTGATGGCCTGGATGGTGGCGACCGCCGCTCCGGCGACGGCCCAGTCCCAGGAAACCCAGGAACCCGCCTCCGGCGAGGCCTATCCGGCCATTTTCGAAGCGACCCGGGAGGCGGTCCTCTCGGCGGAACGGGCCGGGGTGCTCGACCGCCTGTCCTACGACGTGGGATCCACGGTCAAAAAGGGCGAAATCATCGCCCAGGTGGAGACCGGCGAGCTGGCCCTCCAGAAAAAGCGGGCCGAACTCTCCCACCGGCATTTGAGCGTCAAGGTGGAAAATTTGAGCCGTCTGAGCAAAAAGGGTCTGGCCACCAACGAGGAAGTGGCCGAGGCCCGCATGCAGCGGGACGTTATCCGGACCGACATCGACATCATTAAGCGTCAGATCGCCAATTCCTATGTCCGGGCGCCCTACACCTGCGTGGTGGTCCGCCGGCACATGCAGCCCCACGAGTGGGTGACCGCGGGTCAGCCGGTGGTGGAGGTGGTGGACCCGTCGGGGCTGCGGGCCGTGGCCAACATTCCGTCGGCCTCGGCGGTTCGGCTGAAGCCGGGGGAGGAGCATGCCTTTTACGTCCACGATCTGGACGCCACCGTGACCGGCGTCGTCAAGGCGGTGGTGCCGGTGGTGGATGAACTGAGCAACACCGCCCAGGTGGTCTGGAGCGTCAAGGACCCCGGCGATGTCCTTCTCTCGGGGATGAAGGGGGAAGTGCTCATTGACCGCTAACGCCGCCGCTTCGAAACCGAAGACGGGGGAAGAAGCCGCCGGCCCCCGGCGCCTGGATCCGCCGGGGGAGCAGGGGGGACCGGGCGGGGCCGGGATGCGCCCGGGCAGCGACATGGTCCTGGCCAGGTTCGTCCGTCTCTGTTCGGCGGTGCTGGCCACCCCGGTTCCCCAGGAAGCGGCGGCGCTCATCGTCAACCGGATCGCGGAAATCGTCCAGATGGACCGGGCCGTCCTGGTGGCTTTGAGAGGGAAGGGGGCAATCCAGGCAGTGACCGGCGGCGGCAAGGCGGCCCAGGACAGCAGCTTCGCCGACGCAGTGGAGAGCGTTCGGAAGCAGT
>JAABTM010000338.1 GCA_011389855.1 Desulfobacteraceae bacterium | reverse complement strand
CGTCGGACGCCGCGAAGGCCACCAAACTGGCGTAAGGCTGCCCGTCTCCGTGGGTGGAGAGGACGGCGAGGTATTGATCGGCGAAAAGGTCGCGGAGTCGCTGTCGGGTTTGTTCGGTTTTTTCCATGAAAGCCCCATAAACTGCCCTGGGTTTCGGCAGCCTTGAGTTTAGATGCAGAGCGCCTAAAACAGATCCGGGACGCCGCCCAGTCGGCCCATCACCCATAGGTTGGATAAAGAAAGCCCTTCCTGGGTGTTTTTCAGGATTTCATCCGACACTTCAACGCGATGCACCTGGGAAACGCCCCGGTGGTTTCGCTCCACGGCGAACAGGCGAATCCGATCATCCAGAAGGTCCAGTCCGTCCAGAACGAGGGGATTGTGGGTTGTCAGCAATGCCTGCCGAGGCGGCGAGGATGCCAGCAATTGATCGCAGAAAACGCGGGTCGCGGCCCTGGCGAGTCGGGGGTGCATGGCCTGGTCGAAATTATCGATGGCGAAAAGTTTCGGCGATTGAGGATGCATCGCCAGAACCAGGGAAAAGAGGACGTATAACGCCCCTTCGCTGGCGTCATGGGCGGAAAACTGGTTGCGGCCTTCCTGCATCCATCGGTCGGTGAACCGGATAATGCTTCTGCTGGTCGGCACGTTGACGTCGATGAGGTCCCGGGACGGCGGAACAACGGCGATTTCATCGACCCAGTCGAGCAGTTCGAGGAGGTCTTCCAGAGGCAAATTGCCAAAACGCGCCGCTTCGACGTCCAGCAACTCCTCCACCGCTTCGGCCAGTCGGCCGCCGGCGATGCCGATGGGGCGGCGTTGGGAAACATCCGGCATCGTGCCGCGTAAAACCGGGGTGACCGGCGAGAAGATGGAATAATCGGTGTAATGAAAAAAATGATCGCTGGTTTGTTTTTCATTCGGATCGAAGGAGACGATCGGGTTGAAGGACTCGGTCGACGTCAATTGAAAGGTTACCCGCATCGCGGTTTCCGATGTCGCTTCGATGTGGATTTTTTCGGCTTTTTCGGTTTCCGGAAAACCTGAAAAATACATCCGGGGAACGGCCGGTCGAATGCCCGACCGCAACAGGGCCTGGGAGTTGCTGTACCATTCCGAATCCAAAATTTTGTTGTTGTGAATGTTCAAGCCGACTTTCAAGAGGCCGAGCGATTCCAGAAGATTGGTTTTCCCGCTTCCGTTGGCGCCGACCAGCACATTGACCCGACCCAGTTCGATGTCGATGTCGGTGAGGGATTTGAAGCCTTGGATTTTTAGACGGTTTAACATGAGGGTCGCCTTTTGTCGCCTGCTGTTTCACGCTTTTATTCGCACCGCATTCCGGCCGGGGCGCCGGCAAGTTCACTTGTCCTGGGGCCGGTTCGAATGCCAGGGGCGCCAGATGGTTTGCAGCTTTTCCTGGCGACCTTCGGGCTTGAACTCTCCTTTTTCATCCCCCAGTTCGACGTACCCGGGCTTTTTCTCAGTATCTTCAGGGTCTTTGTTCAGGGCGGGATAATGCGCACGGACCCTTTCATCTTTCTGATAAAACAGCAATTTGAACAGGTCGCCGAGTTTTTCCACCAGTTCATCGGCAGTTTCGACGGCCCATAAGTTGTTGAGTTGTTTCACGGCTTCGGCATTGAGTTGGGCCATATCGACCGGCTTCTCGGAAACCACTTCGTTCACGGCAATCTCAACGCTTCCGAATCCCAAAGGCTTGCCCATGCCGAGCTTGTGGGCCATGCCGGATTCCAGGTTGAGGGCGTAGGTCAGCAGGCCGAGTTCCCAGTCCCGCAGGTTCTCGAGCCGGATTTCGAAGGAAAATTCCTGATCGGACGCCGCGGCCTGGACGGAGCGGTTGTTTTCGGTTTGGGGTTCTTTGCCGTCTTTGGATTTCTGGATGACCCTTTTCCAGCCTTGGTGGTGAATGTAGAATTTGCGCCCGGGGATCAAGTCGCCTTTGTCCTGGCCGTTGTCTTGGCTTTGTCCTTCTCTTGAAGCGGCTCTTACGGCGTTTTGTCCCTTATTGCCGGGCTGTCGTGGATTGCCTCCCTGGCCGGCTTGGTTGATTTTATGCCGGGGCATGGACCAGGTTGGGCGGGGCCGCTCCAGTAGCGGGAGCGTGATAGGTTGCCCGTCGTTTTCGAGTTTTGGCGCTTCATCGTCTTTGGGAAAGGCAAAACCAAAGGCGGCCCGGCCTTTGTAAAAACTGGTTCCAAACAGGGCGCAAGAGGGGCACAGGCCTTCCGGGTGGTGCTGGTACAGCGACTTGACGCCTTGATCCTTGATGGCGGCCGCCTGATCCTCGTCGAGAATTTCCCGGACGCAGGGTCGGAAGTCGTCGCGAAGTTTTTCGCCGAGGAGCCGGTCGTCCACGGTTCTTGAAATACGGACAGGGATCAGTTCGACCGCTTTGCCGTTTTCTTCCCGGAAATACAGCAATTCGTTTTTGATGTCCCCGTTCTCCGGGAGGATCGTCTGGAACGGGGGCGGTGTTTTTTGCTGTTTGGCGTTTTCCCGGTAAGCGTCCATCAGGACTTCAAACTTTTGCTTCGCGCTCTCATCAATGGGAATCGCGATATTTTTTAAAGGTACAAACAGACGCTCACATCGTTTTGTCATCTTATACGTGACATCATTTTCAGCGTCGTAACATGCAAACATGGGCACCAAACGGTCCCGGTCTTTTCTTTTTTTTGCGTTGGCCACGAAAACCTTTTGCAGTTTGACTTTGTTGTGAATCAATAAGGCGCTGTCAGAATCTTGGGGCGCTGGCCCCAGCTCTTTGAATGTTTTGCCTTTTTCTTTCTCAACTTTGTTTGGGCCAGAAATTTTGATAAATCCTGGGATTGATTTCTTTACAACATTATCTTCGTGATGATTCGCGGCGTTTTCCGCGCTTGTCGCCGCAAACATAAAGTCCGCCTTGAGTCTGGCATCGGGTTTGACAATCGCGAAATGATTGGTTGCTGCATGGGTGCGATTGGGTTCGGCTAACGACAGCAACATTCTGTCTGTTGGCGTGGGATGATCGTAGCGCGGCGCCCTGCCTTCCGAATGTTTGAATGCAAGAGCCATCGCATTGCCCCCGACCTTCTTCTTTAATTCGGACAACAATTTATCTGGTTTTTTATACTGATTTCCTCTTAACGATGTAAGCGCATCGAATATGTCTTCGGGAATGTTTTTTCCTTCAACATGTTTTACAATTTGGTCGACGTTGGATTTGCGCTTCCGGGCTTCATTCAATATTAGTTTGTCGGCTTTTTTCGGAAAAATCGAATTGGCCAGGGCTTCGGAAAATGCATTTTCGCTTGTAAATTCTTCATTTTTTATGGATTGAAGCCGTTTGACGACATAATCCGATACGCCTTCCTTCTTCATCACGTCCAAAGCGTTTTTTTTCAGCTTAAGTATTCCATCATTTTTGAAATACTCATTTTGAGATTCGGTATCTGGCCGATTTTCATCGTAAAACGGATATCGATATTCTTTCATCTCCACGATTTTTGTTCCATCTTCCGATACCTTTCCGGGCCTAAACTGCGTCAACAGCTTCGGGTCCGCCGCCATCCGCCACGACAGCCGCTTTTTTTCGTCAAACACCCGAAGGCAGGAATTGGTCAGGGCCTCGAAGACCGAGGAAATCATGCCCTTGATTTCCGATCCGGGGATGCAGCGTTCGCCGTTCAGATTAAAGAAATCATAGGTTTTGTGTTTGTTTTCATTCATTTGAACGTTTTCACCGTCGGGAATGATCAGCGGCGTCAATGTTTTGATCGTGCAAACTATTTTGCCGGTGTGAAGGGTTTCGTCGATTTTCGAGTGGCTGGTCGGCTTTGGGTCTCGCTTCACCGTTTCCTTGGGCAGAGCCAGAAAATAATGGGGCCAATAAATTTTGTCCGGGTC
This sequence comes from Desulfobacteraceae bacterium, assembly GCA_011389855.1. Lineage (GTDB taxonomy): Bacteria > Desulfobacterota > Desulfobacteria > Desulfobacterales > JAABSP01 > JAABTD01. The sequence continues at coordinate 1,292 of JAABTM010000338.1, read as the reverse complement.
CAACTTCAGGTCCAAAGGAACCGAAGCGAATTTCATAGTTTCAGGCGCGGCGCCGGCGGGCGCCGCCTTTGGATCGTAATCGACCCAGCCAAGGCCGACGTTGCCTAAACCACCGAACGGATAGAGACCGCTTCGGATGTCTTTCAGCGCGTCGTCCAGCGCCTTTGTTTCATTTGGCGAAAGATCTTTGCTCGCCCATATTTTCCCATTGAAAATCAGCGGCTTTTCCGGCGTGGCCGGGATCGGCAGCATGTCGAATTTATGCCGGTCCATGGCGCCGCCGGTGAACCGGTCGATGGCGACCCGGTCGATATGTTTTTCCGGCGGCGTTTCCGATAACTCCAGGTCTTCGATCCGAACCCGGCCGGCCTCGTGTTCATTGCCGAACAGACGGCACAAAAGGCAATCGCAATCGTCGTGGTCTCGGGTCAACAGGTCGTGGCGCCGCCCCACGGCGGTTCGAAGCATCCCCCGGAAGGATTCGCCTTTGAGAAGGGCGATTTCCCGTTCGTTTCCGTTTTCAACCCGGACGCTCCGGTAGCAGACCGCGTCGTTTCCGCGCGGATCGATCATGCTCTGGATGGGGTCTTTGGTGATAAATGGACTCTTGACCGGAAATTCGCAATCCATCCGGGTCCAGGGAAAATTATCGACCGGCGCCGGCTGGAAGGCGTTTTTCGGTTGAAGCGTTTCTCTGCGGCCGCCCATCGCATGTTTGTAATGTTCAAAATCGGTTGGGTCGCCAATGGACCAGGCGGACCAGCCGTCAATTTTTAGTGCAAAGCGCCCCTTGCCCGTTCCGGCCCCGCCGGAGAAAAACCCTTTTGCGTCCGCCCACCAGGAAAGGACGATGTTCAGCTTTTCCGGGATGGCGTCATGCCGGGACCGCAACCGCAGTTCAAAGGGAAAAACGACGCCGCCGGGTCCGACTTCCATGTCGAACAAGGCGCCCTGGGCCACGGTCCCGCCGGCCGGATGGATGCGAATGCGATGGCGGACCTGGGGCGGGCGCCTGTAGTCTTTTGAGCGGCCTTCCCGGACGGTGATCTGTCGCATGAGATTGCAGACCGGGCAGGCGCAAGGGGACCGATGGCCCAGTTCGGCCCGGCAGCCGGTCCCGAACGCGATTTTCAGGTCGCGGCGCAAAACGCCCCGAATGACCGAGCGCGGCAGGCGAAGGTTGCCGTCCGCGGCGGCCAGCAGCCTCATGCTGATTTGATCGTCGGTTTCTTCCTTTTGGCTCCAGCCAAAGAAAAACGGCGTCTGGGCGATCATTTCCCCCTGGATCAATA
>JAABTM010000337.1 GCA_011389855.1 Desulfobacteraceae bacterium | reverse complement strand
GCGATGCCGTTGACGGCTTTTGCCTTGATCAGCGGCCTGTCCTAATTGATTTTATCCACAAGGTCGGGAAAAACAACTGGAAAGAATGTCGAAGCGGTTGCCGGTTTGTTTCATGGCGGAATGGAGGCCTCCTTTTGTTTGTTGATTTTTTAATCATAGCGTTTTTGAATCAGGATGGACAGGATTTTTTCAGGATGGACAGGATGGTGGGCGGTTATGAGCAGAGAACTTATGGCTGTAGCGTTATAAACGATACCGTTTCTGAAGCAATTGCTTCAAACTTTTATAAAACTGCCGCCCCAGGGAGGCCGGCGCCAGATCGATGCGCATTTCCCCCCGCCGGTCGTGATAAAACAACGGCAAGTCCACTCCCGGCGGACGCGCCATTTTGGCCGTCACCTTGAAAAACGATTCCTTTGTCCGGGTTCCGGTTTCATCGTCTTCTTTGGTGGGAATGTCGCCGCCGACCCGCCAGCTCAGGGACGCGGCGGGCAACGTGTCCTGCTCGTAGGGGATGACCTTGAGATCCGTGGTTTGGATGGGAACCGCCGCCTGACCGGGCAACCGGACTTCCGCCCGGAGTTCAGGGACGGAAAACAGATCAAAGGCCTGATTCTGTGTCACCGCGGCCACGAAGTGGAAATCGGAGTCGGCGATGATGCGTCCCAGGAGCTGGCGGTGTTCCACCCAAGTATTGGTTTTCAAATGAAGATCCCGGCTCGCGAAGACGCCGCCGGTTTCCGCCCGGATGAGGGCGGCCTTCTGTTTGGCGTTGGCGGCAATGATTTTCTCGAGGATGCTCCGGCGTTTTTCCCGCAACGGTTTTAGATCGGCGATGGTGTTCTGCATGGCCTGGACGATGAGGGCGTCCACTTCTTCGACCTGCCGCTGGTATTTTTCGATGTTCAAAGCCAGGTCGCCGGTGTCGATCCTGGCGATGGGATCGCCTTTTTCGACCCGTTGGCCATCGGCGACGTAAACTTCCGCCAAAGCCCCTTCAAGGGGGCTGTAAAGCGGGGTCGCCCCGTCGGATTTCATCACGCCCGGGGCCCGGATCGAGTGGTAAAACGGCACATATCCGACCCCGACGACCGCGGCGGCGATCAGCGCGACGGACAACGCCGCGACCCGTTTCCGCCGGAACCGCAATTTGGGATCGGTAATCAGGTATTTAAGGTATGACGATACGGGTTTGATCAGCCAGGTGTAAACAAAGATGACGGCCGTCAGACATCCCAGTAGAAACCATTTGCCGGCCACGAACAAAATGATCCCGGCGGCCACCAGGATCCGGTACATCAGGCTCAGGGCGCCGTACAGGCACAGCCAGACGGCGGCGGACAGGGTTTCGCCGGGCGGTTTGGCGTCTTTGACGCCGAGGATAAACCGTTCGGCCAGATGCCGCCACTGGGCCGAGGCCCGTTCGTAGAGATTGGGGATTTCCAGATAGTCGGACAGCATGTAATAGGCGTCGAATTTCAGCAGCGGGTTGCCGTTGAAAATCAAACTGGAAACCGACCCGATGAACATGATGTTGAAGGCCAGGGAATGCACCAGCCCCTGGCCGGTGTGGGCCCAGATCAGCGTGGCGATGAATGCGATGAACAGCTCCACGAACATGCCGGCCGATCCCACGAGCATGCGTTGATGCCTGTGGCGAAACGCCCAACTGCTGCTGGCGTCCATGTAGGGGATGGGCGTGAAAATCAGCAACATGATCCCCATGCTCGACACCGAGCCGCCGAACCGTTTGGTCATCATGGCGTGACCGAATTCATGGCATGTTTTCAGAAACACCAGGCAGAGGTACAGATAAATAAGGTTGCCCGGCGTCAGGATGCCCTGGGTTTGATCGCCGACCCGGTCGATGTTTTCGATGACCTCCCGAAACGCCAAAACGCCCACGACCATCCATAGAATCAGCGTTTTCAGGCCAAATACCCGGTCGATAAGGGGCTTGGTTTTTTTCAGGAAGTTTTCGGGATTCCAGAGGGGAATCCGCAGAAAGAGAAACGAGGCGAATTTGGACCGGATCTCTTTTTTTTCCCGGGTCGCGACCCGCTCGAACATGGCGTCCGAATCCGGGCGGTTTTTGCAGTGCAGCAGGTTGCTGGTGTGAAGTTGGGAGAGCAGGGCCACCAGTTCGTTCTGGTTGGGGGCGTCATCCGGGTTTTGCCGGACGCTTTCCTGCCAGATCCGGCCCACGGGTTCGTCGCGGTCCATGGCCATAATAAAGCGATAGGCTTCCGGCGTGACGCGGAAAAACCGGTTGTTGTACCGATCCTGAAGGACGTACCATTTCCTGCCGCGATAGAACTGCTTGTAGGTTTTGACATCGTGCAGCAGCTTAAGTTTCAGATCGGCGATCTGGTGCCAGGCGTCGCTGAAAATTTGTTTGTTCATGCTAAAACCAGAGTTTCATCCGGATGGCGTCGATGGTGCGGTGGAGCAAAATCCATAAAACGGGCCGCCGGTCCACATGGATGTAAGCCACGCCGCTCATGCCCGGCCGCCACCAGGCCGCCGGTTCATCCTTAAGCCGGGCCTTGATGACGAACACGCCGCCCTCCTCCGCATCGGGCTGGGCCACGGGGATGATCGTGTCCACCGTCAGATCGTGAAACGCATTAGGCTGGCTCAACAGCTTCAGTTCGCCGGGGGCGTTGGATTTCACATCATCGATGTCCCGCTCGCTGAGCTTGATCTTGACGTACAGATTGGTGGGGTTGGCGACCTTCAGCAGCATGTCGCCTTTGGACACGGGCGACCCCTGCAACTCCTGCTTGTCGCCGTCCACCACGATGCCGTCGAAGGGCGCCACGACACGGGCCTGGTCCAGATAATGGCGGATGCGCTTGAGTTCCGTTTCCGCCTGCTTGACCCTGGCCAGGGCGACTTTCATATCGGCGAGATCCCGGCTGGATTGGGCCTTTTCCGCCTCCCGGGTAAAGCGCTGGACCTTGGCTTCCTCCTCCAGTTCCTTTAACGCCAGTTCCTCGGTGTCCAGGCGGACCAGGAGCTGCCCCCTGGACACGGCGTCCCCGGCATGGACATGGACCTCTTCGACGAATCCGTGAAACGGCGCGGACAGATAGGCGACGTTGTCGGTTTCCAGGGTCGCGGTGGATTCGAGCCGGAAATCGATCTTGTAAAACCAGGAAGCGGCAAGGGCCGCGATGAAGATGAGAATGAACAGCTTTCGCCAGGTATTTTCCGGCCCCAGCCACCAGGCCAGGTGGTGTTTCGCGGCGTATGCCAGCCGGGCGCCCATCCACTGATCGCGTTTGTGGAGTTCCGCCAGCCAGGGCCCGGCCTGATTCAGAGCGATGGAGATCAGCTTCAGATCGTTTTCCCCGACCTCGCCGTCCACCCGCTCCAGGGTGACGGCGGCCGCGGCCATTCCCTCCACGTAGATCGGAATGGTGGCGATTTGATCCAGATCCTTGGCGCTTTTGTAGAGCCGATGGCGATGGATGACGGCCCCGCCCCCCTCCCCCCGATCCGGAAGGACGATTTCCCGCTCCCCGTCCGCGGCTTCCTCGAACAGACCCTCCACGTCGGCGATGGCCTCGCTGTTTTTGTCAAAGTTTTCCAGGTGGCTGACCGCCCGGGTTTTGATGTGATCGCCCTTTTTCCATCCCATGCTCGCCAGGGAAAATCCGAACCGGGTCGCCAGCTCGTTGACCAGGGTCATGCAGGCCAGGCCGAATTTTTTCTGGGCGATGACGTCGTCGAGCAATTCCAGGGCATAGAGCAGGCGGATGTCGGAAGGCCCGGCCAGTTGACGGCGCTGCACTGTGTATTGCCGCCAGGCCGCATGGACGTGACCGACCAACTGGGTCCGCACCACGATATCGTTGAAGCGCTCCTGGTCGGAATGATCCGTAACCACGGAAACGACGGTGGATGAGGCGTCGTCGGCGGAATCGATCCTGAAGGCGAGGAGAAACGGCGCCGGCATCGCGAACCCACGGACCCGCAAGGGCTCGAACGCGAAGTCGCGGTCTTTCATTCGGGTGTGAAGGGTCAGGGTCTGGCGAATCAGGGCGTCCCGGGCCGCCTCGTCGATGTCGACGGAACAATGAAAATGAACCGCTTTCCAGGTTTCATCGCCCACGGAAAGCGCCAGGGTTAGGGGGGAGCGGCACAGCTCCGCCGTGTAAAACGCGTACTCCTTCCAGAAGGCGGCCTCGTCGCCGTCAAAACGGCAGAGGCGTTTCAAGGCGCTGAACAGTTGCCGGGCGTCCGTTCGATCCTGGGGGTGGTTTTCCGGGACGGGTGGATTCGGGAGCGCTTTAGCGGTAGCGGTCATGGATTCTTATCTTTTTCCGGGCAATCCGTCAGCCATCTTCATCCCGGTAATATGTGCCATCTGTTCTTTGCTTAAAACTTGGGCGCGGAGAAATTGCATCACGGTTTTTTTTCAACGCCGATGTCAATGCCTTTTTCCATGCCGACTTCTTCAATGGGCTGCAACATTTTAGCCTCCTGAAACATGAGGTTTTATTCCTTCAAAAACAGCGTGAGGGTTTCCTTGTGGCGGATGTCGAAGCGGTTGCCGGTTTGTTTCATGGCGGAAGGGGGGCCTCCTTATTCAGATTGCAACCGCTTTTCTATAGCCTCTATCTTTTTACGATCCAGGCCGGTGATTTCGGATATCTGCTTTTTGTTCAGCCATTGGGAACGCAACAGTTTCAGAGCGGTTGTTTCTTTCTCTTTCTCGATTCCTTTCTCGATTCCTTTCTCCATGCCGACTTCTTCTATGGACTGCAACATTTTGGCCTCCTGAAACATGGGGTTTTCTTGTATGATTTCCTGAAACGTCTTTTCTTCGTCCGGATATAGTGGCAGGCTGTGGTCGATTAGCGAATACAGAACGGAGCGCCTGGGGCCTTCCTCCACGCTCGCGATTCCATTGACGGCTTTGGCCTTGATCAGCGGCCGGTCTTTTTTGGGGTAGTCGGTCAGCGGCAAATAGGCCGCAGCCAGGGGATTCTCCACCGCTTTTTTCTCGAATTCCACGGCGGCCATGTTTTTGAGTTTGATCAGCCGATAGTTGAATTCAGCAACCGGATGTCCGAAAAGTTCGATTTGATGGGCGTCCCTCACCGGTTTCCGCCATTTCGCCGGATCGGTGAACATGACAATGGGAAACACGGGTTTCCGAAACTTAAAATAGATGCCGCAAAAGCAATGGAACACGCGCTCG
>JAABTM010000336.1 GCA_011389855.1 Desulfobacteraceae bacterium | reverse complement strand
GCGAAAGTGGTTGACCAGATGCACCGGATCGCCTCCTGGGTGCTGTGCCTGGATCCATCGGTGGACGAACGGCTGATTCAAAAAGGGAGCGCGGACGCCCAGAGCGGGGACAAAAGGGAGATCATCGGCTTTGCCTCCGGGGTCGGCGCCCACGGCGAACTGAACTACACCCTCTCCACCGAACGGGCGAGCCTGCTGGATGTCCAGAACATGATCCAAAAAAAGGTCAACAACCTGTTCGGTCCGTGGGAACCGGCGGATGCGGTAAACGCGGCGCGGTTTCTGGTTCGGGAAGCCCGAAAACTTTCCGGCATTTCCCTGGTGCGGGCCACGGGCAGAGGCGAACAGGTCCGGGATTTGATCGCTTACGCCCTGGTCCGGCGCTGCCTGCCGGAAGCCGGGATCGACGGCCCGGCGCCCCTGTGCGACGAACTGGTCGTGCTGGACGCCTTCCCCCACTGGTTCGAGAACATCGGCGGAGGGCGGGAAATGTATCCCGATCTGCTTCGGGTCGGCGCATCCCTGGCCGAAGACGGTTTGATCGATGTCGATGCGACGCTGATGGAATGCAAAATTTCCAGCGATGTCAATCGCCATATCCAGAAAGCCCGGTCACAGGTCGAGAACGGATTGCGCCATCTGGTCGCCCGGTTTATGCCCAAGGCCGACGCACCCGACCCGCCCGCCCGGCAAATCGGCGGATCAAGCCCGATTTTCCGTTTCGATCAACGCTACTGGTGGGCCCAGCTTCAGCGGCTGATCGCCAATAAGGCCGTGGTGGACACCGCGGATTTGGAATCGGCCACCGCCGCGCTGGAATCATTAGGGGAGGGCCGGTTCCGGATTCAATGGAAGGCGGCGACCCTGACAATATGGACGGAATCCGCCGCCCCTTACAACAGCGACGTGTTTCAAACGGTAGAGGTGTGGCCGTTTCAACAGGAAGGGCGCCAAATCGCCATTCCGCTCATTTCCTGCGGGGGCGATCTCATCCGGCGGATCGGCGGCGGCAACCACCCCGTCGTCCTTCCCCTTGCAACTTCGGCCGGGTCGGCTGCTTCTTCCCCGCCGTCGGCAGGGGGTGAAACCCTGGAAACCGTTTCCCAAGCGGATGCACCCGACCATGCGCCTTCCATTGCAGCGGGCCCGTCGGCGACGGAGACCGCGGACCAATCGGATGGCATCCCCGTCTCCCACGATGAGGGGGGAGACCCGTCAGAGACGGTTGAAACCGCCGCCGCCATATCGCCCCCTATTCCCCGAAAACCCCCGGATCGGCTCTTTTTAGGCGGAACCGAAGCCAAACGGGACATATTTTGGGAATTCGGCCATCCGGAACTGACCAACCGTCATCTTCTGATTTTCGGGAAATCCGGCGTGGGAAAGACCTACGCGATTCAGGCCCTGCTGCTGGAAATGGGGTTGAGCGGTCAGAACGCCGTCATCGTCGATTACACCAACGGGTTTTTGCCGGACCATCTGGAGCCCGTGGTCGTCGATGCGTTGAAGCCCGAGACCCACCTGGTTCGGCAAACGCCCCTGCCCATCAACCCGTTCCGGAAGCAGGAGCAACGGATCGCGGGGTTCGACCCCATTCCGGAGGATTCCCACACGGTCGGGGGGCGCATCGCCACGGTGATCAACTCGGTTTATTCCAACGTCGGCGAACAGCAACGGGCGGTGTTGATCGAAACCATCGCGGCCGGACTGGACGAGGAAGGGTCGGACTTCCGGTTCCCCGCGCTTCTGGAACGGCTGAAAGAAGAGGGAACCGTCGGCCTCTCCCTGGTCAACAAACTGAGCCCCCTGGTCCACATGAAGCTGTTCGGCCCGGATGGGGCCGGCAACTGGGACCGCCTGTTCGGGTCCGACGCGATTCGGACCCACATCCTCCAACTCGCCGGCATCCCCAGGGAAATCGCCCGGATCGCCACCGAATTCATTCTCTGGGACTTGTACGATTACGCGACAAACTCAGGCCGAAAGGATGTGCCGCTGCCCATCGTTCTGGACGAAATCCAGAACCTCGACCATCGGCTGGACGCGCCCCTGGGCAAATTCCTCACCGAAGGCCGCAAGTTCGGCCTTTCCCTGATTCTCGCCACCCAGACCCTGAGCAACCTGAAGGGCGACGAGCGGGACCGCCTGTTCCAGGCCGCCCACAAGCTGTTTTTCCGGCCCGCGGAGACCGAGGTCAAGGAATACGCAAAAATTCTTGAGCAGGGCGGCAATGAAAAAGCCGAAACATGGATCGCGCGCCTCAACAAATTGAACAAAGGGGAATGCTACTCGCTCGGGCCGGCATTAAAACCGGGCGCCGGCGCACTGGAAAACAAAATTTTCAAGATCCACATCTCCCCTCTTTCAGACCGATTGAACAAGGACGGCGACAATGACTGAAACGGAAAAAAGAAGCAAAGAGCGGCTCGCGCTGCGATTTCACCAGACCTTCATCCCGGAGCGCCGGTATCTCTCGGCCTTGCTCCGGTTCGCCGCCGAAGACGGGACCGGCGACAACATCCAAATTTCGGAGAAAACCGGCATCCCCACCGGCAAATCCAGCGGCAAAGTCCCCGCCATCCTTCAATACGCCCAGGGAATGGGGCTGGTCGCAGCGGAAGGGAAGGGGGCGGATCGACACATCCGCCCCACCGCCTGGGGAGAAACCATTCTGAACAAAGATCCCCAGTTTTCCGAAACCCTCACCCAATGGCTGCTCCACCTGAATTTGTGCCGGCGTCGGGGCGGCGCGGAAATCTGGTTTCGGACGTTTGGCCCGGGCGGCGATGTCCTCGGCCGCCGGTTCGACCGCCAGGATCTGGATCAATACCTGACCGGCCTGTTCGGCGCCGCCAAACGGTCCCTCATCGGCCCCCTGCAACGGACCTATGAAGAGCCGGCGGCCCTGAAAAAAACCGGCGCCCTGATCACGGAAGCATCCGCCCTGCGGCGCAACCCGGCCCCGCTCACCTCCGAATTCGCCAACGGCTGGGCCTGGTTTCTGCTGACCCTGTGGGATCAACATTTTCCCGATGATCGTCAGGCCACCCTCTTCGACTTCGAGGAAGAAACCTTTTGGGGACGACTCCACGGCTGGGACGACGCCCAACGGGCCCAGGCGTTGGATTTGATCCAGACGACCGGGGCCATATCCATCGATAAGCAGATGCGACCCTGGGTGTTGACGAGAAAGATGGATGCAGACCGCGCCTGGGGTTGAAACCCCAGGCTCAATCATCCAAAACCGGCTCAAAGCCGGTTGATAGGCTAACAGCGAACGGCCATTTCACCGATAGCCAGAACCGGCTTCCAGCCGGTTTCACGGATTCAGCCTGGGGTTTCAACCCCAGGCGGGAGGCCCCATGACCCAACTAAAAGACGCCATCGGCTTCCGCCGCGACCTTTTCTTCGGCGGCGCGGTTCAAATCGACTGGTTTGAAACAGACGCGGAAAAGCGGAACCTGGCCAGCGCCAATTTCGTTTTCCACGGCCCTGAATATTTCGGGGTCACGGACGATGACAAGGAGGGCGCCAAAAGCTACGCCCTCATCGACACGGTGTCCCTGACATCGGAATTGCTGGCGGCGATTACGCCGGGCCAAACCAATGAGATGCCCATCGCCCTGGCCATCGCGGGATACGGCGCGGGAAAATCCCATTACGCCCTGACCCTGGCCAGTCTTTTGTCGGCCCCGACGGAACCGACCGCGGACCCGATTCTGAACAACATCGAACACGCCAGTCCGGGTCCCGGAAAACAGATCCGCGACCGGGTCGAGAACTGGGACCGCCCCTTTCTGGTGCTGCCCATCAACGGCATGACCGATTTCAACCTGGCCGAGGAACTGAGCCGGCAGGTGCTGGTCCAGCTCCGATCCAATGGGTTGGATACAACGCCGGTGGAAGACCTCTGGCCGCGGTTTCAGGATGCCGAGGCGTTTGTCGAACGGAATTTCGAGAAATGGCGGTCGGAATTCGAGAAGGTGTTCGGCCCGGACATCACCCCGGAAACCATACGCGCCAAACTGAAAGCCCACAACGAATCGGCCTTCCAACAAGTCGATGAAATCTATGAAGCCGCCATCGGCAAGCCCATCCGGGTGTCCGGCGCCGAGTCGGCCAACCAGTTGATCTCCACCGTGTGCCGGGAATATTGCGGCGACAGCGGCCCGTTCCAAGGCGTCGTCATCCTGTTCGATGAATTCGGTCGTTACCTGGAATTCGCCATCGAAAAGCCCCATGTCGCGGGCGACGCCGCCCTTCAGCAGGTCTTCGAGGGGGTGCAGGACAACGCCGACCGGTGTTTTATGCTTTGCACCATTCAGTACGAGCTGAAAACCTACATCTCCCGGGTATCTTCGGAAAAGCGCAGTGTCATCCAACGATACGTCGGTCGGTATGACGCGGCCCGGAAATATTATCTGTCATCCAACCTGGAAACCCTGTTCGCCCACCTGATCGAAAAAAAACAACCGGCGCTCATCGAACAAAGACTGCTGTCTCATGACGCCGAAACCCAATGGAAAACCATCCATGCCGCCATCGGCGACTGGTTCCCCGACGCCCGAAAGGACGCCGTCTGGCGGGAGATCGACCCGTTTTTCCAGACCATCGTCAAAGGATGCTGGCCGCTGCACCCGCTGACCACCCTTTTCCTGAGCCGGTTGGGCAACACCTTGCAGCAGCGGTCCGCGGTCACTTTTATCGAGGCCCTGATCCAAAGGAAATCGGAACAGAACCTTTCCGAAGCCCCGGCGAACTGGAACCTGCCGGCTGCGGCGCTTTTCCAGACCGAACGCGGCCTGGCCGACCCCCTGCTCCGGGAACTGATCGGCGCCGAAGAATTCGCCAGCAGCAGTTCACTGGCCCACGCCTATTCCTCGGTGGAAGAACGGTACCAACATCATTTCAAATACGACGAACGGCGCGCCCTCCTTTCGATCCTGATCGCGGACAAGATGGGGCTGAAAGCAGCGGATAAATCTCAGTATCATCAAGCGCTCGCGCACCTTTCCGACTTATCGACAGCCCGGGTCGACGCTGTCGCGGAAGAGCTGACCCGGGAATACAACGTCCTGGAATGGAATGATCGATTTACCCGCTACGACATCATCAGCGAAGGGATTCCCCGCAGCCGGTTCACGAAGTTTTTGGATGCCAGGATCAAAGAGATATCTTCCGAACAGGTCGAAGAACTGTTAGATCGGAAGA
>JAABTM010000074.1 GCA_011389855.1 Desulfobacteraceae bacterium | reverse complement strand
CGGGCCGCCGCATCACCCAGGGAAAATAGACGAACATGGACTGGCATTTCCGGATCACCTCTTTTCCCGAGGCGGTGGCGTAGGTGTTCCGGTAGTCGCACACCAGGCCGCACTGGTAGCAGGAGCCCTTGCCGGCGCGGGTGACCTGGTCCGGCGGAAACGGGGGGACCAGGGGCGGACGGGACGTCAGCTCGATGACCCGGCGGTTGAGATCCTTCACTTCGTCGGGGCGGGCCGCCGTGGGATGTCCGGTTCCGATCACCGCCAGCGCCTTGAGGTTCTTGGACCCCAGCACGGCCCCGAATCCGCCGGTGACGCTGCCTTCGTTGTCGGTCATCAGGTTGGCGGACCGGCACAGGTGCTCCCCGGCCGGGCCGGTGGTCACGAACCGGACCTTGTCGCCGTGAATCGCCTTGAGCCGGTCCCGGGTGGCGTAAACCCCCTGGCCCCACAGCCCGGAGGCGTCCAGGAGCCGGGCCCCGCCGTTGTCGATGAACAGGTAAACCGGCGTTTCGGACCGTCCCGAGAGGACCACCCCGTCGTACCCGGCCCGCTTCAGGAAGGGACCGAAAAACCCGCCCATGTTGCCGTAACAAAACCCTTCGGGCATGGACAGGGGGGATTTCCCCGCGACCACGAACCGGGACGCCCCCTGCGCCCCGACGGCCCCCAGAGGCCCGGTCATGAAGATGAGCCGGTTCTCCGGGTCCAGGGCCTTCACCTCGGGTCCGACCTCCTCCCAGTAGATCCGCGTGGCAATCCCCCTGCCGCCCAGAAACCGGTCGGCATGGTCCATGGTGTTCCGCTCGGTGATGCGGCCTTCGGTGAGATCCACGTTCAAAATTTTTCCGCACCATCCATGGATGGGGTGGGGCATGGGGGGCCTCCTTGGTTATTGATTGGTTGTCGCTTGGAGTTCTATTGCCCTGCGAGAACAAAAATCAGCGCTATGTCGCAGAGACCAAGTTTTCCGGCGTCGGATAGGCGACTGGAATCGCTTCGGTTCTTTCAGGTTTTCGTTTTCCTGTCGCGATGTCATGCACGGACTGAATGATGTCGGCGGTGTAGTAACGATTGCCGCAGGCATCGCATACCCCGATGAGAACATTTTCCAGAATGACGAACGCGGTTTTGTGCTTAAATGCTTCGCGGGCCACTGTTCGGGGCCGAACCGTGCCTGTGCAGTATTCACATTGATATCCATACATGATTACTTTACCTTTGTTCTGGTGATCTCATCATATCCGTGTTGGCGAATCACAGGCAACCCAAAATGACATTTTATAACCAGCTTGGGTTTCAAAAAGATAGCGATCGAAATTGACTGCCCAATCCTCCGGTCCTTCAATCGTTCCGGTCAAATCGGCCAAGATGTCGAGCGCACCGCGGCTTCTGGACGCATTCTTCTCCGGTTTATCGATGATTGGATAGCGTTCGTTTGGCATCATTCGATTCCTTTTTATTGTTCCCATACCGCAAATCCTGCCCCACCATCTCCGGCAACACGGCGTCGAACCACGCCCGGGCGCAGTCGACCCGGTCGAGGTCGCCGTGGGCCACATAAGAAAGGTGGCGGCAGCCGCCGAAGCATTGGGGGAGGTAGGGGCAGGCGAGGCATTCGTCGGTTTGCCAGCGTCGGGGGCGGTAGGCGTCCGAGGGGCCGGGGCCGGCGGCCAGGTCGCCTACGGCGAATTGGGGTCGGCCGATGAAGGCGGGCCGGGCCGTCCAGGGTGACTTGGGCGGTTTCAAAGCCCAGGGGCAGAAGGGCGTCCACGAGTTTGGGGGTGAGCAGGGCGCCGTTGGTGATCATGCCGAATGAAAAAGGGACGCTTCTGGCGTCGGCCAGGTCCTTGAACCGCTTGGCCAGGGACCAGAGGGCGTCGCCGGCCAGCAAAGGTTCGCCGCCGTAAAAGGTGACGCGCAGGCCCGTTACGGCCTCGGGGTCGAGACGGCGGGCGGTGAAATCGAGGAGCCGGTCGGCGGTGTCGGAGGACAGGCGGCGGTCGCCCTTGAGATCGCCTTCAAAGCAGTAGGGGCAGGCGAAGTTGCAGGCCATGGTCATGACCACGGTGAGATCGAGGGCGCCGGGCAGCCGGTTCAGGCGGTCGAAATAGCCGCGCATCCGGTCGCGCTCGGCGGCTGCGTTCTCCACCAAAAGTCCCAGGCGCCGGAACAGGGCCGCGTCGGATGCTGAAAGCCGACCGGTTTTAAACCGGCGCAGGGTCGCGTCCGACACGCGCACGATGGAACGTCGAATGGTGGAATAGAGCAGGCGGCGGCCGGTATGGAGGGGGCAGGTGACGGCGACGCGATAGGTCGATGGGGTCATGGCGGGCGTGGCGGCGGCCCGGCCGCCGCCACGAATCGCTCGTCCTGATGTTGGCGGGTCACCGCATGGCCAAGGGGCCGGAAGCACAGCAGGCCTGTCTGGTTTTTTCCTTTTCCTCTTCCCCTTCCTCCACGACCTCGGGTGTTTCTTCCTCGGTTTCCTTCTCCTCCTCGGGCGTTTCCTGATTTTGTTTTTCCGTCATCCTTTCCTCCTTGTTTGATAGCGTTAGAAGCTAAAACGCACCCCGGCCTCGACCCATCGGTCCGGATTGTCCGCGTCAATAATATAATACTGGTCTCCGTTGAACAGGTTGTGGACAGCGCAGAAGATCTCTGCCCTGAGGTGATCCTTGAGGTAAACGGTTTTGTTTACGGAAATGTTCCAGATAAAGTCGTCGTACTCGCCGCCGAACCCGTATGTGAAGTTCCACCAGGCATACCGGCCCCAAAGCTCGGCGTTCCAGGATTCGCCGTCGTCGTATTTCAGGGCCGCGTTAAAGGTGTATTGGTCTTCCGCCCCGTTATCGTTGGGCGGGGTGATGTTCACGTAAGAAGCCCCGGCGTAGAGGGCGACGTTGTAAAAGGGTCTGGTCTCGGCTTCCACTTCGACGCCCCGGCGGAGAATCTCGCCCCTGTTGAAGTAGAGGTCGTTAAAGCTGGGGGAACCGGCGGCATAGAGTTCCTTGACCAGGGCTCTTCTGGTTTCATGGTAAAAATAAGCCGCCTTTAGCCAGACGAATTCCAGTTCCGAGGTTTCGACGCCGATCTGGCCCGACAGAATTTCCTCGGGTTCCAGGTCCGGATTGGGATCCAGAAAGAAGCCGCCGGTTTCGCTGGCCGCCAGGATGGGGGTGTTGAAACCCGATGAGCCCGTGACGCGCAACAGGGTGGCGTCGGTCAACTGGTAGGTGGCCCCGGCGCTGGGGCTGAAATAAGATCCGCTCACTTCGTCGTCGTCGTACCGGGCGCCCAAACTCAGGGAAAAGTCGCCGAAGACCAGGGAGGCGTTGGCGTAAACGCCCCATAGGGACCGGTCGGCGCCAAGACCCAACCGGGCGGGCGCCCCGGCGCCCTGGGGGGCGGCGCCGTTGACAAACTCTTTATCCAGTTCAGCGGTTTCAAAGTCGGCGCCGAAAACGGCCGTGTGACGGCCGAACTGCCAGACGAGCCTGGCGGCGGCGCCGGACACATCCTCTTCCAGGCGCTGTTTCTGGAAAAGCTCGGCCCGGTCGCCCCAGATGCCCAGGCCGAGGGTGTCGGTGCGGTCGGTGTTGTCCTTTGTCAAAGCGTAGGCGAAAAGGGATCCATCCAGGTTCCGGGTGAACTCGGCTTCCACCGACAGGTTGGCGAAGTGGGTTCGGTATGTGTGTTCGTCTTCGTAATCCTGGGAGGGGGATTGGCCGTTGTCGTAATACGGGTCGCTGTAGCCCATGGCGACCCCGATGGTCACCCTGTCGAAGGCGTTAAGGCTCAGTTTCCCAAAAAGGCTGTTCCGCTCATAGTCCCGGTCGGAAACCAGCCCGTTGGAGGTTTGGCGTCCCGCGTAGAGGTAATATCCGACCGGGTCCGTCGCGCCGGCCGCGGCCGCCCGGTAATCCTGGGAATCCCCCTCGCCGTAAGATCCCTGGACGACGCCCGACAGCAAGGTTTCATATCCCGTATTTTTGGTGATGATGTTGATGACGCCGCCCAGGGAGGAGCCCCAGGCGGACGAGGCCGGTCCTTTGATGATTTCGATCCTTTCGATGGTCTCCACGGGCACGGCGTTGGACTGGAAGACGCCGGCGTCGATGTAGTTCCAGTTCATGCCGTCCAGCAGCACCCGCACATGGCGGGTTTCCGAGCCCTGGATGGCGACAGCCCCCGAAGAGCCGAAATCCCGGGGGGAACCGACGTAGACGCCAGGCACGCGCCGCAAAATGTCTTCCAGGTTGTGGGCGTTCATTCGCCGGATCTGATCGGCGGTGATCACGGTGATGTTTTCCGGGGTCTGGGAGATGGTCAGGGGGGCCCGGGCGGCGGAGACCACTGTCAACTCTTTTTCGGTATAAAACATCCGAAGCACCGCCAGTTCGGCTTCGGTCTGGGCGGCGGCCGGCGGAGCGGCCCCCATCAGGATCAGGGCCAGGCAGGCCGTTCGGGCGATACAACCACGGATCATTTGCGTTTACATCCTTTCATTTTTGCTTTTCAAATCGGCCGGAGTGTGGTACCGAGGAATTACAGCCGTAAGAGATTAAGAAACGAAGGGCCGACAGCCGAAATCCCGGATGACAAAACGATTCGCCGACATGCAGCCTCGATTTTTTAACGCCGTTGGTCTTAACGCCGGTGGGCGGGATGGCGTTTGCAGGCGGATGCGCCGAAGGGATCGCCGTCGCCGTTTTGCTGTCGGATTCGATGCTTATCAGGTTTTTTACCCGAATTCAAGAAAGAGTTTCGATCTCCCGAAGATCGCTTCGACCCCATGAGCCGACCCCTTTTCCGGACATTCCGGGCGTTCTTTTTTCTCTCGGCGCTGATGCTCGGCCTGTGCGGAACCGCCGCGGCGGAGTTCCGGGTGCTGGCGGTCCAGAGTTTTCGGGTGGCCCCCTACGAATCCGCCCTGGCCGGTTTTGAAACCGCTTGCCTTTGCCGCATCGACCGGTTTATCCTCTCGGAGCGGAAAGGAGAGGACGTGAAGGACGCCATTCGAAAAATCCGTCCGGACGCGGTGCTGGCCATCGGCAGGGAAGCCCTGGCCGCCGCGGCGGAGGTGCGCCGTATTCCGGTGTTTTACGTCATGGCCATAGATCCCCGGCCGACGACCGCCCAACGGGAGAATTTTTACGGGGTGAGCATGGTCGTCTCCCCCGACGCCCAGCTGGAGATCCTTTCCTCGGCCCTGCCCGGCCTCCACCGGATGGGGGTGCTCTACGACCCCGGACGAACGGGGCCCTTTGTGAGGGCGGCCCGGAAGGTCTTTGCCGGCAAAGGGGTCGCGCTGACGGAAGGGCCGCTCGCCAAGGCCGCCGGGGTGCCCGACGCTCTCAAGGGGATGATCGGCGACATCGGCGCTTTTTGGCTGTTGCCCGACCTCACCGTGGTCACCGCCGAAACGGTCCGCCACATTATCCTGACCTGCCTCACGGCCGGCGTGCCGGTGATCGCCTTTTCCGAGAAATACCTGGAAATGGGCGCCCTCATGGCCATCACCTTCGACCCCCATGACATGGGGGTCCAGACCGGAGAGCTGGCGGCCGCGGTGTTCGATGGCGCCGACTTGCCGCCGGAAGCGCGGCATCAATACGCCCGCCGCCCGATGGCGACGATCAACGAGACCATCGCCCGGAAGCTGGGGCTCCACATCGACGCCGAAGCCCTGAAAACGCCGGCGATCCACGCGCCCGAGGCCATAAAGGAGAACCCTTCGTGAGCCGTTCCGTCCTCTCCGCCATCCGCTTCAGTTTTCTCGCCAAGGTCTGCTTTTTCCTCACCCTCTTCATCCTCGTGATCACCGTCGCCTTCACCGTGCTCTTCGTCCATTACCAGCGCGGCATGCTCGTTCAGACCCTTGTTCGGAACGGGGAGGTCCTGTCCGGGATCATCTCCAGGAACGCCCGGCTGGCGGTGATCTCCGAAAGCGAAGACCTGCTGCGGGACGTCATCGACGCCGGATTCGGCCAGGACAAGGTCATCCAGATGATGGTCTACAACGACCGGGGCGACCTGCTCACCTGGCGGGCCCGGGAAAATCATCCGAGGTCGGCCGGCGAACCCCGCCCGAAGATTCTGAAGACGGTGGCGGCCCGGATGGACGGGGCGGCGTCGGTCTATGTCCGGGACGGGGCGGAGGTGGTGGAATTCTGGTCCGCCGTGGCGCCGGAGGGGTCTTTCCGGAGCGAGGAATCTCTTTTTCTGGACGACGCCGCGGCGCCGAAGGCGTCCAAGGCCGAACGGATCGCGGGCTGGATCGGGATATGCGTCGACAAGGCCGAGCTGAACAGGGAGTTTGAGGCGCTCATCCGGCGGTCGTGCCTGGTGGGGCTGGCTTTCTGGATACTGGGGTCCATTGTGGCCTTTATCGCCATCCGCCGTTTTATCCGCCCCCTGGAGCAGTTGCGGGCGGGGGTGGAGGCGTTGGAATCGGGAGGCGAGGCTGTCCACGTGGCCGAAGACCGGCGGGACGAGCTGGGCGAGCTGGCCCGCTCCTTCAACCGGATGGCCGGGACCATCCAGGCCAAGGAGGCGGCCCTCCGGGCTTCGGAGGAGAAATACCGCTCCATTGTGGAAAACGCCACCGAGGGAATCTTCCAGACCGACCCCGACGGCCGGATCGTCATGGCCAACCCGGCCCTGGCCGCCATGCTCGCGTACGACTCCGCCCAGGGCATGGTCCGGGAGGGGATCGACATTCTCGGCCACGTCCAGGTGGACAAAGACCAGCGGGCCCGGTTCAGGGAGTGTATCCGAAACGGCGAATATGGGACGGCCTTCGAGACCGTCTGCCGCCGGACCGACGGCGGAACCCTGCCGGTGCTGGTCAACGTCCATGTGGTGCGGGACGAGGAGGGCCGGGCGCTCCTCTACGAAGGGCTGGTCCAGGACATCACCCCCTGGAAACAGGCCGAACGGCTCAAGGTGGCCAAAGAGGCCGCCGAGGCGTCGGCCGAGGCCAAGAGCCGGTTCCTGGCCAACATGAGCCACGAGATCCGCACCCCCCTGGGGGCCATCACGGGCATGGTGGCGGTGCTGAACCAGTCGCCGGACATTACCCCCGACTGGAAGCGCCGGCTCGAAAAGATCGAGAGCGAGGCTCAGACCCTGCTGGGGCTCATCGAGGACATCCTCGATTTTTCCCGCATCGAAGCCGGCAAGCTCCGCCTGGAAAAAATCCCCTTTGCCTGGGCGCCGGTGGCCCGGCAGCTGGTGGATCTGTTCGCCGGCAAGGCGGCGGAAAAGCGGCTCGACCTGGAGTTCAAATTCGAAGACGACATCCCGGCCGCCATGATCGGATCGCCGCTGCGGCTGAAGCAGGTGCTGATGAACCTCATTGGCAACGCCGTCAAATTCACCCCCCCGGGAGGGCGGGTTCGGGTGACCGGTCACGCCCATCGACGGTACGACAACGGCGGGCTGAACCTGGTGTTCCGGGTGGAAGACACGGGCATCGGCATCCCTTCGGAGAAGCAGGCGGAGATCTTCGAGAGCTTCACCCAGTCCGACGACTCCACGTCCCGGAAATACGGCGGCGCCGGGCTCGGACTGGCCATCTGCAAGCAGTTGGTGGAGATGATGGAGGGCCGGATCCAGGTGCTCAGCATGGCGGGCGGGGGGTCTCATTTCACCTTCACCGTTCCGGTGGAGGAGGCCGACGAGGTCCAGCCGGAAACCGTTGAAAGCGGCGGCGGCCGTCCCGCCAGGTCTTTGGGCGGCGCCCGCATCCTGGTGGTGGAGGACCACCCCATCAACCAGGAGGTGGTTCAAAACCTGCTGGAGGCGGAAGGGGTCCATGTATCGGTGGCCGGCAACGGCCACGAGGCCCTGGCGGCCCTCGCGGATTCGGATTGCGATGCCGTGCTCATGGACGTCCAGATGCCCGACATGGACGGGCTCACAGCTACCCGTCGGATCCGGGAGACCCGGCCCGATCTGGCCGGCATGCCCGTCATCGCCATGACCGCCCACGCCCTGCCCGAAGAGCGGAACAAATGCCTGGACGCGGGCATGGCCGATGTGGTCACCAAGCCCCTGGACCTGAAAAAGCTCTTCGACGTCCTGGCCCGGCATCTGTCCCTCCGGAAGGACGCGGGACCGGACCGAACCTCCCGCCAGCCTGCGGTATCCGGATCGGGCGCCGCCGGCAAGCCCCCCATTCCCCCGGACCTGCCGGGCATCGACGCGGCCGACGCCCAGGAACGGCTGATGGGCAACCGCCATCTCCTGGGGCGGCTTCTCCGCCAGCTGGTGGACGATTACCGGGGCGCGGCCGACCGCCTTCGGTCCCTCCTGGCCGAAGGGCGCCGGAGCGAGGCCCGGATGCTGGCCCACACCCTCAAAGGCGTGGCGGGCAACTGTTCGGCCCGGCCCCTGTTCCGGATCGCCGCCGACCTGGAGCGAATCCTCCACGACGGCGGAAAGGACCCCGACCCCGCCGATCTCGATCGCCTGGACGAGGCCGTGACCGCCGTAGCCGCCGCCGCCCAACTGCTCGAAGCCGGGATGCCCCCGGCGCCGAAGCCCCCGGCCGCCGCCCGGCGGGTTTCCCCCGATGAACTGGCCCGGCGGTTCCGGACCCTGGACGACCTGTTGCGACGCCACAAGCTCCAGGCCGAAGAGGTCCTCCCCGACCTGACCGCCGTCCTGCGCGACGGCCAATACGCCGACCTGGTCAAGCGGTTGGACCGCCAGATCTGGAATTTCCGGTACAAGGAGGCCCGGCGGACGCTGGCGGAGATGGCCAAGACAGCGGGGGTTTCCATCGACAACCTGTAAACAAAAGGAGAAACGCCATGACGGACGAACATCGCATACTGAAGGCCCTGGACGGACTGACGGTGCTGGACGAGGCCGGCGCCGAGGTCGATATATCCACCTTGTGGGAGGATCGCCGGGCGGCCCTGATCTTTATCCGCCATTTCGGCTGACCCATCGCCCGTCGGCAGGTGGCCGACATGGAAAAGGCGAGGGGCGATTTCGAGGACGCCGGCCTGGACCGGGCGGTGATCGGCAACGGCCGGCCGGATCAAATCCCCGATTTTCGGGAGGCCGTGGGGTGGACCGGAGAGATCTACACCGATCCGGACAAATCCGTCTACCACGCCCTGGACTTCAAACACGGCATGGGCGCAATGATGGGGTTGAAATCGATAGCGTCCCTGGTGGGGTCGGTTTTTTCCGGCCACGGCAGCGCGTCCATCCAGGGCGACGCCCTCCAGCAAGGGGGCGTGCTGGTGGCGGGGCCGGGGGATGCGGTCCATTACTTCTATCGCAACACGGAGGCGGGGGATTATCCCAAAACGGCGGACATCCTGGCGGCCGGGGGTTAACGCGGCGGCCCCCAGAAATTCCTTGATTTCAGCGGCGCTAATTTGTACAATAGAATGTTTGAATTGTCTGTGGCGGGATTTGTCTATATGAAAATTGAAAAATGGATAACGGGGTGCGCCCATGTCGCTTAAGAATGTGAAGATCGGTTATCGTTTGGGGTTCGGATTCGGGATTTTGCTGGTGATCGGGTGTATTCTGGCTTATGTAACCATTTATTTTATGGGCCAATTGGCACAACATAGCATCGACCTGTATAACCACCCGTTCACCGTCGAAAGAGCATTGCACAGGATCGAGGGAAATATTTTTCGGATCGAACTGGCTGTGAAAAGCGCGGCGGCGACCGAAGAGGCAAACGAAAAAATCCGGGAACTGGAGCAACGCATCAGAAATGATTTCGAGATTGTCGAGGAAAAGTTTCTGGGTGAAAAACAGGCTATTGAGATGGCAAAGGCCCTGTTCGACGAATGGCGGCCGATTCGCGATGATTCCGTTTCAACAATGCCGTCCGCCGACGCCGTCGTCGACCAGGGCGGCGGAAGCGGAAATGATCGGCGGGTGAATGCCATATTCGATGCTCTCAACACTTTCGCCAAAACCGCCGACAAGAATGCCAAGAAGTTTATGGATAATGCGCGGATCGCCGATCAATGGGCCGTCGGCTTCAGTTATTTCATGATAGCATTGCTGATCGTTATTGGCGCGCTTTTCGCTTTTTTCATCACTCGCAGCATTACCCGACCCCTGCGGCAGGCGGTGACGGTGGCTGATCGGCTGGCTCAAAACGATTTTACCGTGCATGTGGACACGGGGCGGAAAGATGAGGTTGGGCAACTACTACAGTCCCTCGAAAAAGTCGTGGAAAACCTGTCCCTGACCATCAGCGCCAATGCGTCGGCGTCCGAAAGCCTCTCCCAGGCCGCGTCCGAGCAGGCCGCCTCACTGGAAGAATCCAGCTCCTCCATGGAAGAACTGGACTCAATGACCAAGCAGAACGCCCACAGCGCCGAGCAGGCCAACGAGATCGTGGCGAAAACCCGGGGAGACATGAAAAAAGCCATGGATTCCCTGCAACAACTGACGGCGGCCATGAACGAGATCTCCGGCGTCAGCAAGGACACCTCCAAGATCATCAAAGCCATCGACGAGATCGCCTTCCAGACCAACCTCCTCTCCCTCAACGCCGCCGTGGAGGCGGCCCGGGCCGGAGAGGCCGGCGCCGGCTTCGCGGTGGTGGCGGAAGAGGTGCGGAACCTGGCCATGCGGGCCGCCGACGCCGCCAAGGAGACCGCCGCGCTGATCGAAAAGACCGTGGGCAAGATCGAGGAGGGATCGAAGCTGGTTTCGGTCTCCAACGAGGTCTTCACCACCGTGGGAGATGGATCGGAAAAGATCGGCGACCTGGTGAGCGAAATCGCCGCGGCGTCCAAAGAACAGGCCAGCGGCTTCGAGCAGATCAGCAAAGCCATCGCCGAGATGGACAAGGTCACCCAGGACAACGCCGCCACCGCCGAAGAACTGGCCTCCTCCATGGCCATGTTCAAGGTCCGCCACAAAGAGGCCGCGAGGGACTGGTCCCCTGCCAAATCCAAGGGGCGGGATTACCAAAAAGGCCATCAGCCGGCCCGGAAAACCCAGGAAGACAAACCCCGGAAAAAGAAAGCCCCCAAAAAAGACCTCAAAGCCCTGCCCGCCAAGGAAGTCAATCCCGAGGAAGTGATTCCGTTCGATGATGATGAGTTTAGTGATTTTTGAACCATTCTCCTCTTTTGTAACATCCTCCAACCATCACTTTCCCTGTGGATGCGTCGCCGCTTAAATGACGACGCATCCCTCTTTCACCGCTTCGAAAACCAAAAGGGCCGATTACCGGCCCCTTATCGCAGTCATCGCCGAGTCCAATGATGGGGGTAAACATTTGGATGCTGAAGGCGTTGTCATTTTGTCATCATCGTAGTATGTTTGTAACAATTTGGAACATCTCCCCTTCCCGATTTTGACCTTGGCGTCATTTAGAAAGGGGCGTCGGGGCCTTTTTCCGCTGCATCACGGCGACGCCCATGATCTCCTTGAGGATCTTGGCCGCGACCATGGCCGTGACGCCCGCGGGATCCCGTCCGGGGTTCAGTTCCACGATGTCGGCGCCCACCAGTCGGGCCTTGACGGCGTGGATCATGTCGATGACCTGGCGGGTGGACAATCCGCCGGGTTCATGGTGGGAGACCCCGGGCGCGAAGGCCGGGTCGAGCGCGTCCATATCGAAGGAGATATAGAGGGGCGAGGTGAGAAAGTCGATAAAGGCCAGATCCATGTCCCGCATTTCGATGGTTTCTATGCCGAACCGCTCCACCTGTTCCCGCTGGTGGCCGGTCATGGTCCGGATACCCACCTGGACCAGCCGGTAGGCGAAATCGTTCTCCATAATCCGGGCAAAGGAGCAGGCATGGGAATAGCGGTCGCCGTCCAGCAGATCGTAGAGATCCGGGTGGGCGTCGAAATGGAGGATGGTGAGGCGGTCGTAATGTTTTGAAAACCCTTTGATGATGGGAAATGTCATCGAGTGGTCCCCCCCGAGAAAGATCGGGACCGCCGGATATTCCAGCATCTGATCCACGGCCTTTTCGATGCGGCAAATGGGATCTTCGGCTTCGGGAAAATCGATGTCGCCCAGGTCCGCGAGGATCCCTTCCGCCCCGAGATCGACCCCCAGTTCCGTCCAGAGGTTCGACGAGGGCGAGCGGATGGCGGCGCGGATGGCGGCCGGCCCCTCCGCCGATCCTTTCATGAAAGAGGATGCGTCGTCGCAGGGAACCCCCAGCAGCAAAAGCTCCGCGGCGGCCAAGGTATTGAGCGCGTCGGCGAGGCGCTTCATGTTTTCCATCTTCCTCCGTTTTCCGGGTCGGTTCGTCCACAATCAGGGATACAATCAGATCGATGCTCATGGAGTGGATGCTATCACATCCGATACCCGATCTTCAAGCGGATGATGCGATGGACCCGGCGCGGATCAGGAACCGTAGGTGTCGATGATCTCTGATCGCCGAAAACAGCCCAGCGTATGATCGTTGACCAGCCCGGTGGCCTGCATGTGAGAATAGAGAATGATGGGGCCGACGAACCGGAACCCCCGCTTTTTCATGTCTTTGCTCAGGGCTACCGACTCGGGGCTTTGGGCCGGAAAATCCGCCAGGGACCAAATTTCGTTGACGATGGGCCGGCCGTCCACGAACCGCCAGATGTAGGCGTCGAAGGAACCGAATTCGTCCCGGACCTTCAGAAATCGGCGGGCGTTGTTGATGGCGGCTTCAACCTTCCGGCGGTTCCGGATGATCCCCGCGTCGTTCAGCAGTGATTCCAGCTTCCGGTCGTCGTATCGGGCCACCTTCTCCGGATCGAAGCCGTCGAAGGCCTGCCGGTAGTTCTCCCGCTTCCGCAGAATGGTGTACCAGCTCAAGCCCGCCTGGGCCGATTCCAGGGTCAGAAATTCGAAGATAAGGCGGTCGTCGTGGACCGGAACGCCCCATTCTTCGTCATGGTAGACGATATAATCGGGCTTGTCGAGGTCCACCCAGGGGCATCGGGTGAAGCGGGATTCGATGGTCATATGCATTTCTCCGGACAAACCCTCAACCGCCCCACGATTTCCGCGAGCTGATCCGGGGTGAAGGGCTTGGAAAGGTAGTGATCCATGCCGGCGGCCAGGCAGCGGTCGCGGTCTTCGTCCATGGCGTCGGTGGTGAGGGCCACGATGGGGGTGCGCCGGTGGGAGCCTTCGGCGGACCGGATGGCCCGGACCGTCTCGAAGCCCTCCATCTCCGGTATGTGGATGTCCAGGAAGATGAGGTCGAAGGCGTCGGTTTTCGATTTCCGGAGGGCCTCCCCGCCGGTGCGGGCCTCGACCACCTGGAATCCCATTTTCCGGAGGTGGGCCCGGGTCACCAGCATGTTGACCGGGTTGTCTTCGGCCACCAGAACGACGCCGGTATGGGCCGGCCGGGCCGCGGTTTCGGCGGGATGTCCGCCGGTCGGGTCCGGTTCGGTTTCGGCCGCGGGATGTGGCGCGTCGGCGATTTCCAGATCCAGGGCCACGTCGAACCGGCTCCCTTCCCCTTCGGCGCTGACCACCGACAGGGTCCCGTTCATCCGCCGGACCAGCCCCCTGGAGATGGTCAGCCCCAGACCCGTGCCGCCGTATTTTCGGGTAAAGGAATTGTCCCCCTGGACGAACCGCTCGAAAACAGCCTCCTGTCGATCCGCGGGGATGCCGATGCCCGTGTCGCTGACGGACAGGACCACTGGCAGGACGGTCCGGCCGTCCCGGCGGGTCGGTTCGTCCCCCTTGCGGATTTCGATTTCGATGCGTCCGCTCTCGGTGAATTTCACGGCATTGCTCAGGAGGTTGACTAAAACCTGGCGGATTTTAGACGCGTCTCCCGCCACCCGGGGCAGGTCGGGGTCCGCCGAAACGGTCAATTCGATGCCCTTTTGCCGGCATTTCTGGGCGACCGGCGGCAGGGTCTTTGTAACGAGTTCCCCCAAATCGAAGGGAACCCGTTCCCCGTCCACCTTTCCCATTTCGAGCTTGGAAAAATCGAGGATGTCGTTGATGATCTCCATGAGGGAATCGGCGGCGTACTGAATGTTTTCGAGGTAATCCCGCTGGATCTCCGTCAGGTCCATGGTCAGGAGGAGTTCGGTCAGCCCGATGATGCCGTTCATGGGAGTCCGGATCTCGTGGCTCATATTGGCCAGAAAGGCCGATTTGGCGTGGTTGGCCGCCTCGGCCGCCTCCTTGGCCGACTGGAGATCCTCGGTCCGCTCGGCCACCAGAACCTGGAGTTCGTCCCGGTGGCGGCGCAGCTCCGCTTCGATCCGTTTCTGTTCCGTGATGTCCTGGATCGTGCCCACGAAAAGCCGTTCCCCTTCGAGCCGGGCCTCCCCCACGGACAGGCGGGCCGGAAACCGGCCGCCGTCCTTCCGTCGTCCCGCCACTTCCCGGCCCGTGCCGATGATCCGCCGGACCCCGGTGGTCCGGTAGTCCGCCAGATAGCCGTCGTGCTCGCCGCGGTAGGGTTCGGGCATGAGCATGTTGACGTTGCGGCCCACCACCTCCTCCCGGCGGTAGCCGAACAAGGCTTCCGCGGAGCGGTTGAACCGCCCCACGATGCCCTGTTCGTCGATGGCGACGATCCCCTCCACCGAATTTTCGATGACCGCCGACAACCGCTGCTCGCTTTCCCGCACAGCGGCCTGCCGCCGGATGAGTTCCCCGTGCATGCGGTCGAAGGCCCGGCTGAACCGACCCACCTCGTCGCCCGACGGGCGGGGCAGGGATACGTCGGCGTCGCCCCGGGCGATCCCGTCCGCCGCCGCGGCCAGTTGCCGGAGGGGCATCTGGACGTAGATTTTCAGAAACAGAAAGCAAAGGAGGGAGAGGAAAAAGAGGATCGTCAACAGGATGTGGCCGAGGAGCCGCACATGCTGCGTGTCGGACCGGATGGCTTCCTGGAGATCCATCCGCATCTCCAGGGTTCCGACCCGATCGCCATTTCGGAAAATGGGGTAGGCGAACAGGTCCCCGGTCGCGTCCAGGCCGTCCACAAGGGCTTCCAGGGGATAGAGGACCTGCCCCGCGCCGTTTCTCAGCACCAGGGATCGCCAGTCCTCCCGCCGCTTTTGCACGTCGGCGAGGGTGGCGTGGATCACGGCCAGATCCCCCACCAGCAGATCGGGGGTCAGGGCCGCGGCCAGCAGTTCCAGATAGTCGTATTCCGAGGCTTTTCGGTCCTGGATTTTGTTGGCCGCGACGTCCGGAAGCCAGAAAAAATAGAGGAACGCGGCGGCGGAGGCGAACAGGAAAACAAAGGGAAAGAGCAGCTTGAATCGGAGGCTCATGGGAGGGCGTCCCGCACATAGAATTCGTCGAGTCCCATTTCGGTCAGGGGCGCGTAAATCAGACAAAAAATGAAAATGATGATGGGCGGGATTGATCGCGGTCGCATGGATTCCCTTTCGCGCGGATTTTCAACCGATCCGCACGGGAATCGTAGCACAGAAAATCGAATAATCAAAGAGATTGGGCGAATAAAGCCCTTGACTCCGAAGGCGGGTATTCATTAAAAAGAAATTGTATGACAACTTGGACGTTACTTCCCTGCTTTTCACGTCTCGGCCGGTTGATCGGATTCGGGTAATCCATGGCGCGCAACGGCACTTACAACATCCTGATGTACTCCCACGACACCTATGGTCTCGGTCACATCCGACGGACCATGGCCATCGCCTCCCACATCCTCGCCCCCCACATCAACATCCTGATCCTCACCGGCTCCCACATCGCCGGCCGGTTCGACTTCCCCAAGGGGATCGATTTCGTCCGGATCCCCGGCATGATCAAGATGACCAACGAGGAATATCTGCCCCTGTCCATCAAAATCAACCCCGGCCACGCCCTGGAAATCCGCAAGAGCATCATCAAGACCACGGCCAAGACCTTCCAGCCCCATCTTTTCATCATCGACAAGGAACCCATGGGACTCAAAAAAGAGGTCCTCTCCACCCTGAAATGGATGCGGCGGTCCCTGCCCCGGGCCCGGACGGTTCTGGGGCTCCGGGACATCATGGACGACGCCGAAACGGTCCGGGGCGACTGGGAGGCCCGGGGCACTTACGACGTCCTCGATTCCCTCTACAGCGAGATATGGGTGTACGGAAACAGATCCTTCTACGACCCCATCGAGGAGTACGCCATTCCCCCGTCGGTGAGCCGGAAGATCCGGTTCGTGGGCTACATTCCCCGGACATCGCCGGCCGACGATTCGATCCAGGAATTCCGGGACGAATACGGCATCTCCAAAGAAAAGAAACTGGTGCTGGTCACCGCCGGCGGGGGAGGGGACGGTTACGGGCTCATGGACGCCTACCTCGCCATGCTCGAAGCCGGCCCCCAACCGCCCCCGTTTCAGTCGGTTCTGGTCACAGGCCCCTTCATGCCCGTGGAACGGCGGCACAACGTCTTTGCCCGAGCCGAGCGGATGGGCGCCATCGCCTTTATGTTCTTCCGGCGGATGGAAAAGATCCTGTCGGCGGCGGACCTGGTGGTGAGCATGGGCGGATACAACACCCTCTGCGAGACCCTCAGCCAGGGGACGGTCACCCTGGTCATTCCCCGGGAGACGCCCCGGAAAGAGCAGTTGATCCGGGCCGAGGTGTTTCGCGACCAGGGACTGGTGGATTACCTGCCGTGGCGCGATCTGACGCCCTGGGGGTTGCGGGAGAAGGTCTACGAAATGCTCGAAAACCCCGAGCCCTACCGGGAGGCCATCTCCCGCTTCCGGATGACCGGCATCGAGGTCATGCGACAGCGCATCGAATCCTTCCGGGGAAAGGGCGCCCCATGACTCGGCAAGGGGAGGGACGCGCCGTCCTGGGCATGATCCTCAAGGGATACCCCCGCATCTCCGAAGCCTTTATCTCCAACGAGATCCTGCTGCTGGAACGGATGGGGTTTAACGTCCACATCTTCTCCATGCGCCATCCCCGGGAAGCCTTTTCCCACGAGAGCGTCAAAAGGATCCGGGCCGAGGTCGATTACCTGCCCCAGGAGCTGCTCCGGCCCCTGCCGATTCTGCTCTACCACAATCTGCTGCTGGCAATCCGGGCGCCCCGGCGATACGGGGCCGCCCTGAAGACCGCCGCCCGAAGGTGGCTCCGGACCCGGAAATCGGCCACCCTCAAGCACCTGTTTCAGGCCGGATACCTCGTCCACAAGCTGCTGCCCGGCAGCGGCGTGGTCCGGTTCCATTCCCATTTCGCTCATTCCCCCACCTCCGTGGCCCTGTTCGCCGGCCGGCTGTCGGGCCTGCCCTTCAGCTTCACGGCCCACGCCAAGGACATCTACACCCAGAACCCGAAACAGATCGCCGAAAAGATCGGGCTGGCCCGGTTCGTGGTCACCTGCACGGAATACAACCGGCGCTACCTGTCGGCTTTGAACCCGGCCGCCGACACCCCCATCTACCGCATTTACCACGGCATCGACATGACCCTGTTTTCCGGGGAAGAGGGCATCCGGGAACCGGCCGAGCCGTATGGGCTTCTCACGGTGGCCCGGTTGACCCCGAAAAAAGGTCTGCCGACGCTCTACCGGGCCATCCGGATTCTCCGGGACCGGGGCGTGGGGCTGCGCCATACCCTCATCGGCGACGGGGACGACCGGGAGGAGGTTCTGGCCCTGATCCGGTCCCTGGACTTGACCGATGTCTGCGAGTGGGCCGGGACCCTGCCCCACGAGAAGGTGCTGGACCACTACCGCCGGTCCCACCTCTTCGCCCTGGCCTGCGAGGTGGCCCCCAACGGCGACCGGGACGGCATCCCCAACGTGCTCATCGAGAGCATGGCCATGGGCGTGCCGGTGGTTTCCACCCATATTTCCGCAATCCCGGAACTGGTCATAAACGGGGAAACCGGACTGCTGGTGGAACCCAAACATCCGGAGGGGCTGGCGGACGCCATGGAACGGCTTTTGACGGACGCCG
>JAABTM010000335.1 GCA_011389855.1 Desulfobacteraceae bacterium | reverse complement strand
ATTCGGGCTGGGCCACCGGGTAACCCATCTCAAGCGCCGCCTTTTTGACCGGCGGCGGGGTCCGCTTCCGTCCCCGTCCGCTGGGCCGGTCGGGCTGGGTCGCCACGAGCCGGACGACATGGCGGCCCCCATGGAGGGCCTCCAGCGCCGGAACCGCGAAATCCGGCGTCCCCATAAAGACGATGTTCAGCCCGCCCTTATCGCCGCTTTCCCTATTCATTCTCTTTTTTCTGCTGTTTCATCACCCGCCGGGTATACAGTTGCCGCTTGAGGGCCGACAGGTGGTCGATGAACAGTATCCCGTTGAGGTGGTCGATCTCGTGCTGGAGCACCACCGCCAGAAAATCGTCCCGGTCATATTTGACCGGTTTTCCTTCCCGGTCGACCCCTTCCACCTCGATGGCGGCGCACCGTTTGACGTCGGCCCGGAAATCCGGCACGCTGAGGCACCCCTCGTTTTCCGAAATGATCGATCCCTCCTGGCAGACGACCTTGGGATTGATGATCGTCTTCAGGGACTTTTCACCGTTGCCCATGGCCTCGTCGAAGATGATTATGCTCTTGTCCGCCCCCACCTGAATGGCGGCCAGTCCCACGCCGGGGGCGGCGCACATGGTGGCCGTCATGCCGTCGATGAGGGTCTGGATGGTCTCGTCGATGTTGTCCACGGGCTTGGTGGGCTGCTTGAGCAGCTTGTTGGGAAATGTAATAATATCAAGTGTATCCATGATAAAATATCGCTAAATCCTGTTTCCGCCCCCCGCGGGAGCAGGGTCGGTTTTCTCCTCGGAAACGTTGATGACATTGACGCCGATGATCCATGCCGAAACGAGCCCGGCGATGAACACCGGAAACATCTGGATGGCGTGGTTGGCCAGGGTGAAACCGGCCGCCTCCCTGGCCGGAACCCCGAAAAGCCGCATGGCGAACACCCCGCCGGCCTCCCAGATGCCCCAGTAGCCGGGAACCGAGGGAAGGGCGATGAAAAAGCTGATGATGACCATCACCGCCGTCATCTCGGTGAAGGTGATGTCGATGCCCGGCGCGCCGAACATGACTATATAATAGGTGAGCACCTGCAACGCCCAGATGAGCGCCGTTAAACCGATGCACCCCGCGATCCGGATGGGGTTCCGCAACAGGGCGAAGCCCGACCCCAGGTTGTCCATCATCCCGGCGATGGGCCGGCTCACCCGTTCCCGAACCGTACTCTGGAACGGTCTGGGCGTGAAAAAGAGCAGGGCGGGGGCCTGGAGAATGGTCCGGTTGATACGGCCGCGGACCGGCCCCACGCTCACCAGCACGATGAACATCAGCAGCGCCAGGGCCAGCACGCTCATGTTCCGGCCCAGTCCCACCAGGGTTTCCCGGTCGAGGACAATGCCGCTGAATTCGATTTCCAACCCGGGGTCGATGGTCACGGTGGCCATGACAAAGACGAAAAGGGCCACCATGAGCGCCACGTCGAAGATCCGCTCCACCGCCACCGTGGCGAAGCCGATGGAGAAGGGGATCGCCTCCTGGCGGCGGAGGATCAGGGGCCGGGCCACCTCGCCGACCCGGCCGGGCAGCACGCTGTTCATCATGAACCCGATCATCAGGGGATGATAGGCGCCGGCGAATCCGACCGTTTCCGTTGCGTTCAAGATGTACCGCCACCGAACCGCCCGCAGGAGGAACGCCGCCATGATGCCGACGGTCGAGGGGATCACCCACCAGTAATTGATCCGGCGAAGATAGGCGATCAGATCGCCGAAGGGGACGTTTTTAAACGCAAAATAAAACGCGACGCCCGAAACCGTCGCCCCGATGAGGAGCGAGAGGACCATTTTGCGGTTCATTGCGATGTCGATCCTTCAGCGTGGCCGGGTTATTATAAGGATATCGTTTGCCGGGCGTATTCGATGTCTTTCCGGATCTGCTCGGACAGCTCCGGGAGACCCGAAAATTTCTTTTCATCGCGAATGCGTTCCACGAAGTTGACCCGTATCCGGTCGCCGTAAATGCGTCGGTCGAAATCGAGAATGTGGACCTCCACGGTATAGAGATGGTCGTCGAAGGTGGGGCTGTACCCGATATTGGCCACCCCTTTGTACTTCCGGCCGTCGTGATCCACCGTCACGGAATAGACGCCGGTTTTGGGCGCCAGTTCATCCTGGAGCAGGATGTTGGCGGTGGGGCACTGGAGGAGCTTGCCGCCGCGGTCCCGCCCCTGGATCACCTCTCCCCGGATCTGATAGTCCCGGCCAAGCATCTTGCGGGCGTCCGCCATGTTGCCGTCCTCCACCAGTTCCCGGATCCGGGTGGAGCTGATGCGGGGCGCGCCGTTGTTCGGCGGCTGGATCCAGTCCGCGACGATCAGCTCGAATCCGAGATCCCCGGATCGTTTCCGGAGGAAGTCGAGGTTGCCTTCCCGGTTGCGCCCGAAGGTGTAATCGCCGCCCACCACGACGGCCTTCATGCCGATCCGGTTGATCAGGATCTCTTCCACGAAATCCGATGCGGAGATGGCGGCGAACTCCTTATTAAAGGGGACGCTGATGAGCACGTCCATCCCCGATTTGGCGATCAGTTCCGTTTTCTGCTCGTAAAGGGTGATCAGCGGCGGCATGCCGTTGTTGGCGAGCACCCGGAGGGGATGGGGCTCGAAGGTCATGGCGATGGACGTGCCGTCGATTTCCTCGGCCTTTTCGATCACCTCGTGAAAAAGGGCCTGGTGGCCGATGTGGACGCCGTCGAAATTGCCGATGGTGACCACCGCGTTGCTATAGGGTTTTTCTATATTTTCGATACCTTCAACGAGTTCCATTATTCCGTGTCCGACTTTCAAAATTGGCTTGACATCAAAAACAAAAGAATATATATAGACCACATTAAACACGAAATCAATCCTTTTCAAGATTGATGGCGGGTTTAAAAAAGGGTTCAAAAACGTGCCGAAGTGGCGGAACTGGTAGACGCGCTAGGTTCAGGGTCTAGTCGGGGTTTCCCGGTGGGAGTTCGAGTCTCCCCTTCGGCACCACCCTTAACATTGTTTTTTCCACCCCCCTAAAGAAAAGCCCTTCTTTGCCCGCTGGATGGCTTGCCCGCTGGATGGTCCGAATCCAGCGGGTTTTTTTGTCAAAGAGCGATCAGCCGTTTAGATAATGTGATTCTGATTTTGGATTTGGCGTAGTACGCAAAATACAAAGCCCGCCACTATGTTGTGACAGGCTTAAATGTGATTCATAATATAAAATAATGGGGGGGTAATAGAACCCCCCCCCATTTTTCTCAATTTTCGATCAATTCATGAAATGTTTGAATTTTTTGGGCAATCTTTTCGATTTCCTTCCGCCATCTTTGATCTTTTCCAGCACTTCGTCAGAGACCGGGTTGTGCCATGTGCATCGACCGTCTCGATGGAGGGAATTTACTTTTCGAATTGAAATCACAATCGCTTCTTTGAAATTGATGAACGATTCATGCGTGATCTTGGGGTGATCTTCGGGCTTCAAGACGCATGATCCGTCAGATTTTTTTCGCCGCGTCGTGAGGTTCACGCAAAGAAACTTTCCAGGGGCGACCTCCGCGACCGCGATGAAGATGTGTCGGCCATTGGGGGGGGTGGGGAACGAAAAACAGCTTTTGGTTTGCAACATGATGTTTTGTCCTTTCAAGGTATCCCATATTTAATCTCCTCAATTTTCTCATCTTCGTCATAATCAGGACAATCATCATCATCGTCGTCTATTGCCAATAGCTTGTGCAAATAATTCTTGGCCTCGATATCGGCCCGAATCTCTTCAATCTCTTCTTCTGGCTTTCCCATCCCTCTCAAAATTTCTTCGATATGGATTGGGATGGAGCTGCCGTGTGGGTTTTTCCATTCTGGGAAAAGATGGGTCATTTCCGACAAATCCCATATGTCAATGCTTCCATAAAAATCGAATGTTTTTTGAATCACCTCCTCTTCCTCTTCGCAAAGTTCATCGGTCCCTGGATCGTCCAAAAGATTGACCTTGTAATTCTCCGGCGCCGAAATATAATCAAACCATGGGTCCCCAGGGCTGCCTTGAGGGCCGTGATTGATCAGGTCGTAAATACGGCTCAACACGGGGCCGTAATTCATAGAGACGTACCGGTCCCCCGTGATCGTCTCGTCCATTTGGTCCAAGGCTCTTTTATCGGCCAAATAAAGAAGCTTGATCAGCCGCATGTATTCCATCGGCCGCCCGTTGTTGTGCTTCAAAAACAGGCTGGCGGCTTGGACTGCTTTCCGCAGATTGTATCTGAACTCCATTATGGCCATCCTTTCTCCATTTCCCATTCGCTATAAGGATAAACCTTTGCACACAAATTTTCAAGCATAAAGGCTCATCCCCCGCAGGGGACAGCCCCATCGATGCCGGCCGCTGGTGGCCGCCGCATCAAAAAAAGGATAGCGCCGGCACTCACACCATCGACATCATCACCGTCAACGTAAAAAAACTAACCACTGTGGAAAACAAAACCGTGTGGGTCACCATCTCCGGGGCCATGTTGTATTCGATGGCGATGAGGGCGGTCA
>JAABTM010000334.1 GCA_011389855.1 Desulfobacteraceae bacterium | reverse complement strand
GGCGGTGTTGAACAAAAAAATGCAAAGCAGCGATGCAAGCAAGCCGCTTTCCATCCATGCCGCATCAAAAAAGGATGGCGTCGGCCTTCACACCATCGACATCATCACCGTCAACGTAAAAAAACTAACCACTGTGGAAAACAAAACCGTGTGGGTCACCATCTCCGGGGCCATGTTGTATTCGATGGCGATGAGGGCGGTCAGGACGCCGGCGGGCATGCTCGACTGGAGGATGCCGGTGGCCCGTTCCGGGCCGGCGAGGCCGAAGGGCGCGATCAGCAGGACGGCCATGAGCGGCCCGGCGATGAGTCGGAGGGCGCTGGCGATGCAGACGTCCCGGGTGACCCGGAGCCGCCCCGCCTCGGCCAGTTGGACCCCCAGGGTCACCAGCATCACGGGGATCATCGCCTGGGCCATGAGGCCGATGAGACGGTCCAAGAAGATCGGAACCGGGGCGTCGGCTACATTGACCAGCACCGCCGGAACGACGGCGATGAGGGCCGGGGTTTTGAACACCGACAGGACCGACCGCCACTTGCTCCGCCCTCCGGCCCAGGAGGCCACCCCGACGCCCACCGAAAAGGTGATGACCGTGAGCCCCAGAAAATAGACCGTGGCGGACTCCAGCCCGATCTCCCCCATCCGGAAATTAATGAGGGACAGCCCGAAATTGCCGGTGTTGCCGAAGACCGCGATGAGGG
>JAABTM010000333.1 GCA_011389855.1 Desulfobacteraceae bacterium | reverse complement strand
CTCACCTCGTCCTTGGGCATCATCCGCCCGTTGAAATACACGATCATCTCCGATCCTTTCCTTTGTTTTTTTATCCTCATTTATATCAGTCCGGCGATTGGGTCAATTCCAAATGTCGCCGGGGGGAGCGATGTCTCGAATTCCACGCCTGCTGGCGGCCCAATACGGATGTTTTTTTGACCTGTATTGCCCCTACACCGAGGCTCTGCTGTAGGTTCCGCATGCGTTAAACTTCAATTATTTTGTTTGAAATATCACAAAAATAATGTAATAGCGTTGTCAACAGAAACCCATAATCCGCAATACAGGGAGGTTGATCGAATGATGATGTTTCGTTGGATTCCGATTGTTCTAATGATGACGCTATTGGCGCCGACGGCGACACCGGCACAGGAAAAGGTTAAGATCATAGGGGAAGACGGCTTGTGGCGCGAAATCGTCCGGTGTGCCACGCGGACGCCGTCGCTGGCTGAAATGGCCCGCAACAGGGATGCTGTTCAGCGCTATCGGAGCGCCAGAAAGGACCTCCGGAAAATCGTTGAACCCATCGTCATACCCATCGCGGTGCATGTTGTCAGGCTGAATAATGGCTCGGCGGACGTCAGCGACGCCCAGATCGGCGAACAGATGGATGTGCTCAATCAGATTTTCCTGGAATATGGCTTCCAGTTCGTTTTAGACAGTGTAGACCGCGTCGATAACACAAAGTGGTCACGGCATGTTCCCTATAGCGATCAGGAAGAGGAAATGAAAGAAGACCTGGCGATTTCGCCCGCAACCACTCTGAATCTATATATTTGCGATATTGAGTCACTTGGCTACTCCACAATACCGCAAGAGGGTATCCCGGAGGACAACTATCAACATGGGTCGATTATCAGATACGATTCTCTTCCCGGAAGGGATGACGATCTTGGAGCCCCTTACAACGAAGGGGATACGGTGGTTCATGAGATCGGCCATTATTTGGGGCTCTACCACACTTTCGAAAACGGGTGTGACGAGCCAGGAGATTATGTGGAGGATACGCCCTACGAGGCGGATGCGTCGGCGGGGTGTCCGGAGGGCAGGGATACCTGCCCTGACCAGCCGGGATTCGACCCTATTCACAATTTCATGGATTACAGCGATGATGCTTGCCTGGACGAGTTTACAGAAGGACAGCGCCAGAGGATGCACGAGCAGGTGGGGGCGTTTCGGCCAAGCCTTTTGGACATAAGAAGAGGCGTGCTTGCGGCGGGGGATGTGGTCGTAACGGACTCCGGCCAAAACGGCGTAGCCGACCCGGGCGAGACCGTGGAACTGAGCATTCCCCTGAGCAATAACGGCAATACAAAAATAAACTCGGTTTCGGCAACGATGACCGTACACACCCGAGGGATAGAAATCATTAATGAAAAAGTTGATTATCCGGACATAGAGGCGGGAGGTACGGTTGAATCCGGAGAAAGATTTGCCGTGGCCATCGACGCCGATTTCAAATGCAGCGAATCGTTTCAAGTTACCTTGGCGGCGACATTCGAGGACGAGGCAAAACGATTTCAATCATTCGATTTTACAATTCCGACCGGGGAGTTGATTTCGTTTTCCGAGTCCGTCTCGCCGAACTTACAAATACCTGATGGGGACGGATTTGATAACGGCATTGAAGAATGGGCTGAATCCACTGTCACTTTTTCTGGAATGACTGAAATCGTAAAGGAAGGGTTTAATGTGGATGTAAACATAACTCACAACTATCCTGTCGGTTTGGAAATTCTTTTGGTACCACCTTCAGGACTAGATAATGCAATCACATTGCAAGCGTCAACAAGTGGTATTCCTAGCGAACCGGATTTAGTGGGGAACTACCCTGAGACGCTTACACCGGAACAGAGCTTTAATTCGTTTTTCGGAAAAAATCTGGATGGGAATTGGACATTAATGGTGGGAGATCTCTTTGAAGGCTATGAAGGCGTAATAAATAGATGGGCCATCGACAATTCCTACTACCAATGCGAGGCGGCGACGATCCAGCCCGGAAACATCAACGGCAGGGGCGGCGTGGATTTGAGCGACGCGATCCTGGGGCTTAAAATTCTGGCGGGAACGGTCGGTGATTCGGAGACAATCGAGCTGTCGGCGGCCATAGGGCGGAAAGCGCAAATCGGTCTGGACGACGTGATTTACATCCTGCGGCGGACGGCGGCGCGATAAATCACGGTGAAAAGGATTTCAAATCGACTTTTTCGTAAATGTCCTTGATCGAAAGGCCGCACCCGATGGATGGCATCGTCACCACATCGCTGTATTCCGCCGACTCAGACAACAGCCACTGGTTTTCCGACTGGCGGACGTAATGTTCAACCCGAGGCTGCTCCTGGGCGACGAGCAGATATTCCCGCAGAGTGGAGAGTCTTCGATAATGGGAGAATTTTTGAAAGCGGTCGTATCCCTGTGTTGATTTAGACAGCACCTCGATCAGGACAATCGGGGTCAGCAGCGTATCTTCGTGGTCGTCCTCGAATTGGATGTCATCGCAGGCGATGACCACATCCGGATAGGTGCATAACCCGGTCGGGCTGACTTTCACGCGCATGTCGTTGGCGTAGATATCGCAGGGGCGGTCTCTCAAGCGAGTGCTTACCTCCCTTACGATATTGGTGACGATCAGATTGTGACGTCGGCTCGCGCCCGCCATGGCGAACATTTCGCCGTCGAAAAATTCGCTTTTCGTCTCGGCCTCTCGTTCGATCGCCAAGTATTCTTCGGCTGTGAGGCGCGGCTTTGTTTGAATCGTCATAGGGGCGCTCCCGATGTTTGCGGCATCCTTGCCGGCAGGGGGAATACGGCCGCGAGGATCAAAACTACATAGGGGATAGAATCCAGAAAACCGAACATATGTGCGCCTTTCATCAGAAATATCGGGTCAATTTCGACAGGCCCGGACGGCGGCGGTGAAGGGGCCGTCCGGCGTCTTTTGAAATGTCAGCACATGGGAGATGCAATCGGGGGCCTCGTCCGGATGGTGGGTCACGAAGAGCAGGTTCGTGGCGGTTTGACCGCCGATTCGGTCGGCGAGGGTCAAAACCCGATCCCGGTTCGCAACATCCAGCCCCTGGCACGGTTCATCCAAAATGAGCAGTTCGGGGTTTTTGACCATGGACCTGGCGATGAGGATCAATCGCTGCTCGCCGTAGGAAAGGTGGGTGACGGGTGTTCCGGCCTTGTCCGCCATGCCTAAAACGGCCAGCCATCGCCTGGCCGCGGCGATCTGCCCGGGCTCGGCCCGGCGGTAGAGTCCCACGGAGTCGAAAAAGCCCGAAATCACCGTATCCAGGGCGGAGATGGGCTTTCGATACCGGATTTGGAATTCGGACGATACCAGGCCGATGCGGTTTTTGATCTCCCATATGGTTTCGCCGGAGCCCCGGGGACGGCCGAAAAGCCGGATGTCGTTGGCGTAGGTCTGGGCGTGGTCGCCGGCGATGAGCTTGAGCAGGGTGGTCTTGCCCGCGCCGTTGGGGCCGAGGATCAGCCAGTTCTCACCGGACCGCATCGTCCAGTTCAAACCCCTGAAGATCGTTTGGTCGCCGTAATGGACCGATGTGCCGCGCATTTCCACCAGCGGCCCCGCGTTCAAGTCGTTTCGGCGCCGGACCGGGCCCGCCGCCTCCAGATCCGGCAGGGAGT
This sequence comes from Desulfobacteraceae bacterium, assembly GCA_011389855.1. Taxonomy (GTDB): domain Bacteria; phylum Desulfobacterota; class Desulfobacteria; order Desulfobacterales; family JAABSP01; genus JAABTD01. The sequence continues at coordinate 1,594 of JAABTM010000333.1, read as the reverse complement.
GAGATTCGCCTGCAGAGCAGGGCATCAAGTCCATCGAAGCGCGGGGTTCTTTTTCCGCGATCCGGCATTCCGACAGCCGGAGGATGTGGGTGACGGCGTCCGGGATTTCCTCGGGCCGATGGACGACCAGCAGCACCGGCGTCTTCCGTTCCATAAGTCGGGAGAGCGTCTCCATGAGCGACGCCCGGGCCGGGATGTCCAGTCCGTCGAAGGGTTCGTCGAGGATCAGGATGCCCGACGACCGAACCAGCGCCCGGGCGATGAGGACCTTCCGCATCTCGCCGGTGGAGAGTTGTCGGATGCCCCGGTCCATCAGATGAGCAATGTCCAACTGGCGGACTACGGCCGCGAATCGTTCCGGGTCGATGTCGTTCGGATGTATTCCGTCCCGAATAGCGTCGGCTGCGGTGGTCGCGCCGTCCAGGTCGCCGCTGAAGTGGCGGGCGTCGTCCCGCCCCTCCTCCCGTTCCATGAGACGGCGGTGAATTTCGAAGGATACATAGCCGATGTTTTCCGGCCGGGCCGCGGGGCTCAGGCGATGGAGCCGGCCCCGGACCACCGGCACATGTCCCGCGACGGCCCGCATAAGCGTCGATTTCCCCGACCCGTTGGGGCCCAGGACGGCCCAGTGCCGGCCGGCGCGAATCCGCCAGGAGGTATCCTCCAGCAGCAATCGGTCACGCAGCCGCAGGGCCGCGTTTTCAAATTCGATAAGGATGTCCGTCATGAATCGTGTCCGGGGCGCCGAATCCGGTGATTGACCCGCAACCGGATTTGATATACAAGAGTCCTTTTCCTTTGACGCTAATAACCCTAAGCACTCATCATAATGAAATCCATCGATCTGATCAAACCCTATTTTCGGGAAAACCGACGCTACATCGCCATCGGGCTCGTCAGCCTGATCGTGGTGGATTTCGCCCAGCTCTACATCCCGCGGATCATCAAACGGGCCGTGGACGACCTGACCGCCTACGATATCGATGCGCCGGGCCTGCTGCTTTACAGCCTCTATATCGTGGGGCTCGCCCTGGTCATCGCCGGGTTCCGGTACGTGTGGCGCAAATGCCTCATCGGGCTGTCCCGCCGTGTGGAGGAAGGGCTGCGCAACCGGCTCTTCCGGCACATCCAGACCCTGTCGGCGGGGTATTTCGACCGGACCCGGACCGGCGACATCATGGCCCACGCCACCAACGACATCCATCACATCCGCATGGCCTCGGGCATGGGGATGGTGGCCCTGACCGACGCGGTCGTGCTGGGCACGGCGGCCATCGGGTTCATGCTCTACATCAACGTCCGGCTGACGCTGTTCGTGCTCATCCCCATGCCGCTCATCGTGTTCGGCGCCCGGTTTTTCAGCAAGCGGATGCACAAGATGTACGGCGAGGTCCAGGCGTCTTTTTCCGACCTGACCGAGACCGTGCGGGAGCGGTACGCCGGCATCCGGATTATCAAGGCCTACAACCGGGAGGCGGCGTCGATGGCTCAGCTCGAGGCGGCGTCGGAGGATTATATCCGGAAAAACATCGATCTGGTCAAAATCGTCGGTTCTTTTTTCCCCATGATGGTCTTCTTTACGAACCTGAGCCTA
>JAABTM010000073.1 GCA_011389855.1 Desulfobacteraceae bacterium | reverse complement strand
CTGGGCATCATCTTGATGTGGGGTCTCTGCTTCAAGGCGGAAATGTCCACCACCAGCGAGACCCAGATTCAGCGGGCGGACACCGAGCAGAACATCGTGGTCAAGGAAGTGTAAACAAGCATCGTTCAATTGCCGGGGGGCCTCCCCCCGGCGGATTAAGGAGTCGTTATCATGAAAAAAGAAGATTACTGGATGGTCGGTCTCGTCCTCTTCTCCTGCCTGTTCTGGGCGTCTTTTGGAATGGGCGTTTGGGGATAACCTAACCTGAACCGCTACCAAGACCCGCCGATCCCCCCGAGGGTCGGCGGGTTTTCTGTCATGACCACCGGCCGGAGGCCGAATTTCCCATGAGCCGAAAAGTATTGATCGTAGACGATGAACCGAGCATCGTCGTCCCCCTTCAGTTTTTGATGGAGCAAAACGGTTACGAGGTGAAGACCGCCGCCACCGGAGAGGAAGGGATCGAGACCCTGTCGACCTTCCGGCCCGACGTGGTGCTGCTCGATATCATGCTGCCGGGCATGGACGGATTCGAGGCATGCCAGCGGATCAGGGAGATCCCCGAGGGACAGGACGCCCGGATCATCTTCCTGACGGCCATGGGCCGGGAAATGGACATCGCCAAAGGCATGTCCCTGGAACCCGACGACTACATCACCAAGCCCTTTTCCAACGCGGACGTGGCGGCCCGGGTCCGGAAGCTCTTTTCCGACTGAGACCGGGTAAGGACGGATCGGCAGGTTTAGGATGAATCCGCGCAACAAATTCTGGTGGTTCGCCGGCGTTTCCATGGGCATCACCGCCCTCATCGTCGCCATACTCTTCATTGTTCTCTGGCGGCAGCTCTCCCCCAACGAAAAAACGCTGCTCTTCAGCCTGTTCAAAAACCATTTCGCCTACATCTTCATCGCCCTCTTCCTGATGCTGACAGGGTTCGTGTTCGCCATGGACGCCATGTTCCACAACTACATCATCCCGGTCTCCAAGCTGGCCGAAGAGGTGGCGGTTATCCACTCGGTCAACCCCGCCCACCGGATCCGGATGGACGGCAGCCGGGACATCGCCCGGTTGATACGAATCCTCAACGAGGGGGCCGACAATGTCGAATCCCTCAGGCGCAACGTTTCCCATAAGATCCAGGCGGCCAAATCCGAGGCCGAGGAGGAGAAGAACCTCCTGGCCTCCTTCATGTCCGAATTGCCGGAGGCAGTTCTCATCTGCAACGCCGACGGCAAGATCCTGTTTTACAACAAGCGGGCCCGGGAGTTTCTGGAGGCCGGCGGCGGCCCGTCGCAAACCGACGGCGCCGACGGCCGGTACATCGGACTGGGCCGGTCCGTCTTCAGCGTCGTGGACGAGCACCTGATTCTACACGCCCTGGACGAGATCGCCGAAAAGCTCGAACGCCGGGAGGCCGGCGTGGCCGCCTATTTCGTCCTGGTGGGCAAAGAGGGGCGGCTGCTGCGGGTCGAGGCCGTGCCGATTCTAAACAAAGAAGACCCCCGGCGGGTGGACGGTTTCATTCTCATCCTCTACGACATCACCAACCGGATCGAGACCGAACGGCAGGTCGATTTTCTGCTCCAGACGCTGGTTCGACGCTTCCGGTCCTCCCTGGCCAGCATCCGCTCGGCCATCGAGGCCATCATCGAATACCCCCGGATGGAAGAGCGGCAACTGGACAATTTCCAAGAAATCATTCACCAGGAAACGATGGTGCTGGGCGACGCCCTGGACAAGACGGCCGAAGAGTACGACCGGTATGTGCGGACTCACTGGCCTCAGGTCCACATGCGGGTGGGCGATCTGTTCACCACCATCCAACGGAAGGCCAAAGAAAAACTGGGCGTCGCCCTCAAGGTCAATGAGACCGATGCGCCCTGCTGGGTGAAGATCGACTCCTACGCCATGATGCTGGCAGTCCTGTATGTGCTGAAACGCCTCAAGGAGACCACCGGCGGAAAAAAATTCGAATGCCGGTTCGACCGGAAGGAGCGGTTCGTCAACGTCGATCTCGTCTGGAAGGGCGAACCCATCGCCATCGAGACCCTCCGGAAATGGGAAACCGATCCCATGGCGCTCAAGTCCGAAGGGCTCGGGCTTTCTCTCCGGGAGGTCATGGAGCGCCACGACGCCCAGCTCTGGTGTCCGTCTTGCAAGGAGGATCGCAAACGATCCGCGCTGCGGCTTTTCCTTCCCCTGACCCAGGAGCCGGACGCCGAAATCTCCGGCGCCGCCGGCGTAGTGCCCGAGGGACGGCCCGAGTTTTACGACTTCGACCTTTTCAACCAGCCCGGTCAGACCCCCAAGCTGGAAAACCAGCCCCTCGAGTCCCTCACCTATACGGTCTTCGACACCGAGACCACGGGGCTCAATCCCAAGGGCGGGGACGAGATCATCTCCATCGGCGCGGTCCGCATCGTCAACGGACGACTGCTCACCGGCGAGATTTTCGACCAATTGGTTGACCCCCGGCGTTCTTTGCCGTATGAATCAGTCAAGGTGCATGGCATTCAGCCGGAGATGCTCAAGGGGAAACCGACCATCGACAAAGTGCTGCCGATGTTTAACGGGTTCACCGAAGAGACGGTGCTGGTGGGGCACAACGCGGCCTTCGACATGCGCATGCTCCAGATGAAGGAGCGTCAGACCGGGGTGCGGTTCATCAACCCGGTTCTCGACACGCTCCTCCTTTCGGCGGTGGTCCATCCCGCCCAGAACGATCACAGCCTGGAGGCCATCGCCCGGCGGCTGGGCATCCGGATCAAAGGGCGCCACACCGCCCTGGGGGATGCGATGTCCACCGGCGAGGTCTTTCTGAAACTCATCCCCCTGCTGGAGAAGGCGGGGATCCGAACCCTGAAGGCGGCGCGCCAGGCATCGGAAAAGACCTATTACGCGCGCTTGAAGTATTAGGCGCGGAAGAGAAAGCGATGAAGAGAAAGCTATGAAGAGGCCCTGGGTTTATGAGCAAGGAGATTTACAAGTATTTGGCCGGCGCGTCCCCGTTTTCCGAGCTGCCCAAAGGGGAGCTGGGCAGGATCATCGACAAGACCTCCGAGGTCGTCCATCCGACCGGGACCACGCTGGCGGTCCAGGCCCGGACCCGGATCGAGAACGTGCTGGTTATCCGGAGCGGCGTTCTGAAGCTCTATTACGACCGGGACGGAGAAGAGATCCAGGTCCGCCGCAAGAAGCGGGGCCAGATTTTCGGCGGCATCTCGATTCTCATGAACGGCGGGTTCTCGGTGCGGACCGTGAAGGTGGAGGAGGAGGCCGCGGTCTACGCCATTCCGGCGGACCTGTTCCAGAAGATCTGCGACCGGCACCGGCGGTTTTACGAATTTTTCGTCCAGGACTTCGGTGAGCAGATGGACGACGAATCCTACGCCGACATCGTAACCGCCAACCAGGCATTCCGGTTCCTGCGGGACGTTCCCCCCTTCTCCTTTCTGGACTCGGACGAACTGGAACGGGTCGCCGAAAAGGCGATCCGGGCCCATTACCCGGCCGACACCGTGCTGTTCGTCCAGGGACGGTCCAAGGTCGATCACCTCCACGTCATCGAAAAAGGGGCGGCCGAACGCTACTACGAGGAAAAAGACAAGAAGACGCTGCGCGGCTTGATCAGCGAAGGGGATATTTACGGCGGCATCTCCATGCTCATGAACAAGGGCGTGGCGGTCCGGACCCTCAGGACCAACGAAAAAACCTATTTCTACCTTGTCCCCTGGTCGGTGTTCTTCGACCTCTGTCAGCGGTTCGAGGTGTTTTCCGAGTATTTCTCGGACACCTTCGGCAAGCGGATGCTGGACCGCTCCTACGCCGAGATCGTGGCCAAGACCACCGAGCCCCGGGAGGAGGCCCTCCAGTTCTTCAATCGTCCTGTCGCCAGCTGCTACAACCCCCATGTCCTTTCCTGCCGGACGGATCTTTCCATCCAGGATGCGGCGCGAACCATGAGCGAACGGAAGTGCTCCTCCATCCTCGTTCGGAACGCCGAAGGCGATTATGTGGGGATCCTGACGGACAACGATCTGCGGCGGAAGGTGATCGCCGAGGGCTACGACATCCACAAGCCCGTGAGCGACGTGATGACCGCGCCCCTCAAGACCATCCCCACCAGCGCGGAGATCTTCGAGACCTTCATGACCATGATGCGCGACCATATCAAGCACCTGGCCGTGGTCGACACCGACGAACGGGTGGTGGGCGTGGTCAGCAACCGGGACCTCCTGACCGCGCAAGGCCGGTCCCCCTTCTTTTTCATCCGGGACATCGACGACACCGAAGGGGTCGAACCGCTACGGAACAAGTACCGGGAACTCCCCGAGGTGGTCCAGAACCTGATCCAGAGCGGCGCCAAGTCGGACAACATCAACAGCTTCATCACCAGCATCTCAGACAGCATCCTGGAGAAGCTGGTGGCCGATGCCGTCCGGGAGGTCGGAGAACCCCCCTGCCGGTTCGTCTTCATGATCATGGGCAGCGAAGGCCGCAAGGAGCAGACCCTCAAGACGGATCAGGACAACGCCATCGTTTTCGAAGACGTCGAAGAAGACGCGGCAAAGGAGATCCAGGCATATTTCCTGAAACTGGGGGAGACGGTCTGCGGCTGGCTCAATGAAGTGGGATACGTTTTTTGCGAAGGCGGGGTCATGGCCAAAAACCCCAAATGGTGCCAGCCCCTGGCGGTCTGGAAAGGCCATTTCAGCTCCTGGATCCACGCGGCCGAGGCCGAGGATCTCCTCCAGGCGTCCATTTTTTTCGATTTTCGCACCGGCTACGGCGACGCCGCCCTGGTGGAGGATCTGCGGGCGTTCCTCTTCAGCTCCCTGGGGGGATGGTCCGGGTTTTTCCGCCACCTGGCCGAAAACGCGCTCCACTTCAAACCGCCCCTGGGGTTTTTCAGGAATTTCGTGGTGGAGCCTAAGGGGCGGCACCGGAACAAATTCGATATCAAGAGCGCCATGACGCCCATCGTCGATTTCGCCCGGATCTACGCTTTGAAACACAAAATTCCGGAGACCAACACCCTGGAGCGGCTCCACGGGCTTTATCTCAAGAAATTCCTCAGTTGGGACGAGTACAACGAACTGGATCAGGCCTACGGGTTCCTGATGCAGATCCGGTTCCTGCGCCAGACCACCGCCGTTCTGGAAGAGGAGGCGCCGCCGGACAACTACGTGAATCCCAAAAAGCTTTCCAACATCGAACAGACCATGCTCAAGGAGATCTTCAAGCGGACGGAGAAGTTTCAGGGAAAATTAAACTTTGATTTTATTGGAATCATCTGATAAAAAAACCGAGGGACTGAGGGACAAAGGGACCGAGGGACAAAGTAAGAATCCAGCCAAGCGGCACGCCAAGTCCCTTTGTCCCTTTGTCCCTCAGTCCCTATTTTACTTCTTGAAAGGAGGCCACGGATGGCGGTGATTACGATTTCCAGGCAGTTCGGCGCCGGCGGCAGAACCCTGGGGAAAATGGTGGCGAATAAACTCGGATACGGCTTCTACGACAACGAACTGATTCAGATGGTGGCGGAAAAGGCCAAGGTCTCCAAGACGTGGGTGGAATCGATGGAGAAAGAGGCCGGCGGCACATTTCAAAGGTTTATCACCGGTCTGGTCTCCAGAAGCCTGGTGGATCGAATATTGAGCGGCGAACGGGGATACATGGACGAAGAGATCTACGTTGACATGCTCCAAAAGGTCATCACCAAGCTCTCCGAAGAGGACAATGCCGTGATCGTCGGCCGGGGCGGCCAGTACATCCTTCAGGGCCGTCCGGACGTCTTTCACGTTCTGCTGGTCAGCGCCTTCGAGGACCGGATCAGCTTCATGGAGAAGCATTACAATATGTCCTATAAACAAGCCCATCAGGCCGTATCGGCGGACGACCGGCGGCGGGTCAATCTTTACCGGAAGTTCGGCCAGCAGGATTACGAAAAACCGGGCCTGTACCACGTCGTCCTCAACATGAGCCTCTTCGATCTGGACAAGGCGTGCAGCCTGTTGCTCAAACTCGCCCGGTCCTGATGACCCATTGACGCCTTGGCGATCGAGAGACTTTTCGTCGACAGAGCGGTGGCCCGCCATCCCCGGACCGAGGCCATCCGCTCCCGACTTCGTCTGACGGCCGAACCGGTTTCCGATCCCCGGGAGGTCTACAAATCGGTTTCGGCCGCGGATGATCCGGCCGCCCGGGGCAAATCGGTCCTCTACCTGACTCGAAACAAGGGGCCCTTCATCCGGAAGTGCCCCGGCACCCGCGCCTACACCTGCTGCGATTATTACATCCTCCATGTCGGAACCTATTGCGTCATGGACTGCGCCTACTGCATCCTCCAGGCCTATTTCCATCCGCCGGTTCTCCAGTTTTTCGTCAATCTCGAAGAGATGACCGCCGCCCTGGACCGGCTTTTCAGAGGCGATCCGCCGGTGCGCCGGATCGGCACCGGCGAGTTCACCGACAGCATGATCTGGGAACCCTGGACCGGTCTGTCCGAGCTGCTGGTCCCCCGGTTCGGCCGTCAGTCCCGGACGGTTCTGGAACTGAAAACCAAAACCACGGCCGTCAACGCTCTGGAGGGTTTGGACCACAACCGCAAGACCATCATGGCCTGGTCCCTCAACACGGAACGGGTCATCCGGTCCGAGGAACGGGGGACGGCGTCCCTGTCCGCCCGGCTGGCGGCGGCTGCCCGTTGCGAAGAATGGGGCTATCCCCTTGCCTTCCATTTCGATCCCATGGTGATCTACGACGGCTGCGAGGCGGAGTACGACGCCGTGGTGGAGCGGTTGTTCGACAGCGTCTCCCCGGACAATGTGGTCTGGATCAGCCTGGGCGCGTTCCGGTTCATGCCGGCCCTCAAACCCCTGATCCAGCAGCGGTTCCCCAACAGCCGAATCGTCTACGGCGAGTTCATCACCGGCCTCGACGGCAAAATGCGCTACTTCAAGCCGCTGCGCATCGCCCTCTACCAAAAAATGGCCGAGGCCATCCGGCGCCGGGCCCCGAATGTGACCGTCTATTTCTGCATGGAAGACGACGAGGTGTGGGAAAAGGCGCTGGGATTCACGCCCGGGGAGCGGGGGGGGCTGCCGGGGATGCTCGACGAGGCGGCGCTTCGGTGCTGCGGATTGGAAAAACACCCTTGAAAGCGGCTGGGCATATCACGAAAGCCGCGGGCCATAGGAGGATAGACAATGGTTTCCGACGAAATGGGCGCATGGTTGCACGACAGAGCAACGCGAGAATTGCAAGAGCAGATTGACGCCGTTTTAGCCCGGATTGTGTCGGTTTCTGAACAAATCCAAAAATTAGCCTATGAAAATAAATCTTTGAAAAGCGATATCGCCCGTTTTCATAAACAGTTGTCAAAAAAATCGCTGACACGGTCCGCATGATCTTAGACGGTTTGGTTTGATTTTGCACTCAATTGGCCGTCGCTGAAGGCTAACCGAAGATATGGACACATTGCCGCCATTTCTTAAAAACAAGCTGCGTGACCGAACGCCTGCCGATGGAAATCCGCTCGCATATGCTCTTGTACAGCAGGCGCTCATGGCCCAAGCATCGGAAGTTTCCCTTTCGGAACGCCTTGCAGCCGCTTTTGATCTAATCGTGGCAAGCAAATTCTATCAGTATGTCGAACCAGAGGGATGGCTATGGTGCGGCGTCTCTGGAAAGGATTTCTATCCAATACTGAATGTTTGTCCCCATTGCGTCCTCGATAACCAATTTGTGCATACCCAAGGACACAAACCGGGATCGGGACAAATCGGTCCGACAACTGCTTTGGCTCTGCGGGAAATAATCGCCGCCTATTTTTATCTGACAGGGAAATCGGATTGTTTTGTGTACAGGGCAAGTGAACCGATAGATCTCGCGGTGGTGGACAGAAAGAATAAGATTCTTTTCATTGCGGAAGTTAAGGCGGCGCCGTTGTTTACGCCTCCCCTGGTTCGGCGACATGCAACGGCGTCAATGCAAACCCAACGCGCGATGCCGCTGAAGCATTCCCTGGGCGTCGCTCGAGGATTGCATAAAGCGGAAGTGGGTTTGTATATTCCCGGCCTTGAGGGGCCTTTTGAAATTTTCCTGGCCCCGGGAACTGTTGGCCAAGCAATGCCTTTGGATCAGCCTTTGGCGGCTGTTGTCGAGCGTGATCCCGCCATCGCCAATCGCTTTTTTAGGACTTGGCGCCTCATGTGGCGTTCGTATCGAAACAAGGATTCCACCACGCCTCTTTACTGGTTTTGCGGCGCTTGCGGCCGTCCGTCCAATCCAGGGGAGGGGTGGCCCCGGCAAGCGAATGGACGACCGAAAGGAACCATTTCCGATGGCAAGACAAGCGTCGGTATCGACAGAACAGACGACATAAAAAAAGCGACATTCCAGGCCCTAAAACTTGGCGTGGAAAACAGGCGCGGGGACCCATCCCCTTGGAGACTGCTCATTGGACTGGCAAGCAATCTTCACGCTTCGCGCCATTATGACGGTTATCTGCGACCTTATGAAGACTTAATATGGGGTTGGGCCGACGCTGCTGAAAACGACCGCGATCTTTACAATCTTTTCGACGGCATTGTCTCGTTTACGCGCAGCCACATGCGGGACAAATGGCTTGCGAACACGATTGACTGGCACGGGAGGCGGAATGCGTAAATTGTCAATTTCGCTGAAAGCGTTCAGCCATGTGCCGAGGAATGTCGGCCCGAAGGTTCAACAGCGCATCGACGCGCTCAAGGTCGGCCAGAAAATGCAAGATTTGCCGGAGGAGCTGTGGCATGAAAGCTTTCGGTATTACGTTAAAGAAGATCCAACGAGAAAAGGCGGCCCCAATCTTCGCCTTGTCAGGCTCGACCCTCGCCGACCTTCTTTGACGGTCACTGGGTTTATTTTTAACAAATTCGTGCATCCGGTGGAAAACAGACATATCACGCCTCGCGAGGCGGCCCGGCTGCAAGGCTTTCCTGACGACTTTTTGTTCCACGGCGCCCTGACGAGCGTGCAACGTCAGGTCGGAAACGCGGTGCCGGCGCAGTTGGCGACCGCCGTGACCGAATCTGTCTTGGCGCATCTGGAAAAACATCATCCTATGGGACTGGGCTCTCAAATATTTTCTTCCGGTTGTTTGCCTTCAATCAGCTTGTTTTCCGGGGCGGGCGGGATGGACCTCGGCGTTCTTAATGCGCAACGCGGCAAATGGATTTTCGATTTGAAGACATGTGTGGAACTCGATCATGATTGCTGCGAAACCCTTCGGAAAAATTTTGGATCAAAAGTGAACATTGTTGAACAAGACATTTCGACAATGGATCCCGGTGAAATATTGGCGTCATGCGAGACAAACAACGCCTTGCTTCCGCTCGTGATTGGCGGTCCTCCCTGTCAGGCTTTCAGCCAAGCCGGGAAGCAGAAAGGCAAGCAGGATGACCGGGGGAAGCTTATTTTTGAATTCTTGAGATTCATTCAGGAATTGCGGCCCGTTTACTTCATCATGGAGAATGTGTCGAATCTGCGGGGCGTGGCAAAAGGCGAGCTGCTTCAAGAGATACAGGATCGCATAAACGATATTGGATACAACGCCACCTGCAACCTGCTTTGCGCCGCGGATTATGGGGCCGCTCAGTTGCGGCGGCGCCTGTTTTTTATTGGCGTCCGAAAACCCTGCCCCGCGGTTCGACCGCCCCTGCCAACCCACGGAAAAACCGGGGACATTTTTTTTGTTAACAAACCGTATATTGGCGTCGGCGAGGCGTTTAAAGGCCTGCCTTCTTTAAAAAACGCCGATTTTGATTCCAAAATCGCGGTTCGTCCGGTTATGCGAGAGACGCTTTTAAAACGTCATCCATGCCGATAGAGGAAGCTATATGCCCAACGGAAGCCCCCGAAATCGCAGGTTGTCGGCCTTGTTCTGGCTGGGGCTGCTCCTGTTCAACTATCCTATCCTCTCCCTGTTCAATGCGTCGGTGGTCATTTTCGGCCTGCCCCTGCTCTATGCCTACCTTTTCGGGGTCTGGTCGCTGCTGATCCTCTGCCTGGCCCTGGCGGCCCGGCGCCCTCCGACCCCGCCCCTGCCCGACGCCCCCCGGCAGAACGACCGCTTTCGCTAATGCTTAACGCCGGGGTCATCCTTTTTGTCTCTTTCGCCTACATGGGGCTGCTGTTCGCCATCGCCTACGCGGGCGACCGCCGGGCCGACGCCGGGGCCAGCATCATCTCCAACCCCTACATCTACTCCTTATCACTGGCGGTTTACTGCACGGCCTGGACCTACTACGGCAGCGTGGGACTGGCCGCCCGAAACGGCCCCGATTTCCTCCCCATTTATATAGGTCCCACTCTCATGTCGGCCCTGGGATGGGTGGTGTTGCGGAAGATCATCCGGATCAGCCGGATTCACCGAATCACCACCATCGCCGATTTCATCGCCTCCCGGTACGGCAAATCGACGGTGCTCGGGGGCGTGGCGACCCTTATCGCCGTGGTGGGAATCATCCCCTACATTTCGCTCCAGCTCAAGGCCATCTCCGTCAGTTTCCTCATCCTCAACCGGTACCCGGACATCGCCATGCCCACGCATTTCACCGAAGTGCCGGTTTTACACGACACCGCATTCTACGTGACCCTGCTGCTGGTGATTTTCGCCGTACTCTTCGGGACCCGGCATCTGGCGGCCACGGAACGGCACGAAGGCCTGGTGGCGGCCATCGCCTTCGAGTCCATCGTCAACCTGGCGGCTTTTCTGGCCGTGGGGCTCTACGTAACGTACGGTCTCTACAACGGCTTCGGGGACATCATGGAAACAGCCATGGCCGATCCAGCCATGAAACAGCGATTGACCTTCCCCGCCCAGAGCGGCGCCTGGGCCGACTGGGGGCTGTCCATCTTTATTTCCATGATGGCGGTGCTGCTGCTGCCGCGTCAGTTCCAGGTGGCGGTGGTGGAAAACGTCAACGAAAACCATCTGGAAAAGGCCATCTGGCTCTTTCCACTCTACCTGCTGGCCATCAACCTGTTCGTCCTGCCCATCGCCCTGGGCGGGGTTCTCCGGTTTCCCGGCGGCGGGGTGGACCCGGACACCTTCGTGCTGACGCTGCCCATGGCCCACGGGGAAAAATTCCTGGCCCTTCTGGTCTACATCGGCGGCATGTCGGCGGCCACCGGCATGGTCATCGTGGAGACCATCGCGCTGTCCACCATGATCTGCAACGATCTGGTCATGCCGGTCCTGCTCCGGCCGACGTTTCTGTCCCTCTATCACCGTTCCGACCTGAGCCGGCTGCTTCTGACCATCCGCCGGTCCAGCATCGTGCTGGTGCTGCTTTTGGCCTATACCTACTTCCGGTTTATCGGCGAGTTCTACGGACTGGTCTCCATCGGGCTCATTTCCTTCGCGGCCGTGGCCCAGTTCGCGCCGGCCATCCTCGGCGGCATCTTCTGGAAGGGCGGGAACCAGGCCGGGGCCCTGACCGGACTTCTCCTTGGTTTTGCTGTCTGGTTCTACACCCTGGTGGCGCCCAGCCTGGCTCAGGCCGGGTTCCTGCCCATGTCCCTCATCAGCGACGGCCCTTTCGGCATCGGCCTTTTGCGGCCCTTTTCCCTGTTCGGTCTGACCGATTTCGACCGGATCGGCCACGCGGTCTTCTGGTCCATGCTCTTCAACGCCGGCGCCTACATCGGGGTGTCGTCCTTTACCCGGGCCACGGCCATCGAGCACACCCAGGCGACCCTGTTCGTGGACGTCTTCCGGTACTCCGAAGAGGGGGAATCGGCGTTCTGGCGGGGGACCGCGTCGGCGCCGGATCTCCAGTCCCTCCTGGAGCGGTTCCTGGGACGGGAAGGCGCTGAAACGGCGCTGCGCCGGTATGCCAAACGCCATCACATCGACTGGGACGCGGCGCCGAAAGCGGACGCCGGGCTGGTGGATTACGCCGAAAAACAACTGGCGGCGGTCATCGGATCGGCTTCGGCCCGGGTGATGGTGGCCTCGGTGGTCAAGGAGGAGCCCCTGGAACTGCCCGACGTGATGCGGATTCTGGACGAAACCCGGCAGGTCATCGCCTACAGCCGCGAGCTGGAAAAGACCACCTCGGAGCTGAAGGCGGCCAACGAGCGGCTCCAGGAGTTCCGGGAGCTGGACAGGCTCAAGGACGATTTCATCTCCACGGTGACTCATGAACTCCGCACGCCCCTCACCTCGGTGCGGGCCCTGGCTGAGATCCTCCGGGACAACCCCGATCTGCCCGCCCCCCGGCAGGAGGAGTTTGCCGGGATCATCATCAAGGAGAGCGACCGGCTGACCCGGCTCATCACCCAGGTGCTCGACATCCAGAAGATCGAATCGGGTCAGTTCGGCTGGCGGTTCGGACCGGTGGATCTAAGGGAGATAATCGGGGACGCCGTCCACACCACCCGCCACCTGATGCAGGAGAAAGGGATCGACCTCTCCCTGGACCTCCCCGAAGGGATTCCGACGGTCTCCGGCGACCGGGACCAGCTGATCCAGGTGCTGGTCAACCTCATCTCCAATGCGGTCAAGTTCAGCGACGGCGGCGCCATAGCCATCCGGCTGGGGTCCGATCCGGAGACGGTCCGGTTCGAGGTCCAGGACAGCGGCATCGGCATCCGGCCCGAGGATCAGGACGCCATTTTCAACAAATTCCATCAGATCAAAAGCAGCGGACGGGGGCGTCCCCCGGGCACCGGCCTGGGTCTGGCCATCACCCGCCGGATCATCGAGCACCACGGCGGAACCATCACCGTCCACAGCGAACCCGGAGAGGGGGCCACCTTCAAGGTGACACTGCCCGTATCTACTGGACGGAACGCTCCCGACCTTCAGGCTTGACAGCCGAGTTTAGAGGGTGATATTGGTGCGTTAGCCGTTTAGGTGATCGTCCTCGCCGCCTTGGGTTGAAACCCCAGGCTGAACCCATAAAACCGGCTGAAAGCCGGTTATGGCCGTCGCGGGATGGATGGCGGTTTGCAATTTGAACCGGCTTTTAGGAGGTTGGCATTCCATGAAGGACAGTCTGAAAAAGATACTCGCCGCGCTGGCGGCGGTCTTCGGCATCGGGGTCGTCATCTGGTGCGTCTACGACCTGATCACCGGGTATTCCAGGGAGAAACCCTCCATCCTGGTGACGCTGGCGGTCTTTTATGCCGCCGCGGCGGGTTGGGCCATCCACTGGCTCGTCCGGAAAACGGACCGGGAGCGGCGCACGCCCGAGGACAATGAAAAGATCCTGTTGCGGCTGATGACCGATAAGGGCGGGCGGATCACCCCGACCGAAGCGGCGACCGAGACCGGCCTGCCCGTGACGGCCGTCCGGGATCTTCTCGGCGGACTGACGCGCAAGGGACTCTGCGAACTCCGGGCCACCGTGGAGGGCGCCGCGATCTATGTGGTCAAGGAACCCGTTCCCGAGGGTCTTTGACGGCGGCCGGAGCCGACTGAATCTTCCTTCATCACGGTTTTATCCTCATAAAATTTCCTCAAGATCCCCTCTCCATCCATAATCCATCGAAACCAAAAGAGATGCGCCGATAAATCCGGCGCATTTTTTTCTTGACACGCGAATCCGTTCCCTGTTAATGAATGAATACTCATTCATTTTGATGGCGTCACAGGCGACGCCCACGGAGGTCGGTCATCAGCACAAAAGGAAAGACAAACGGGAGTAAATACGGGCTCATTTTACAGGCCGCCATCAAGGTCTTCGCGGAGCGGGGCTTCTACCAGGCGACCATCTCCCAGATCGCCCGGGAAGCCGGGGTCGCCGACGGCACCATCTATCTCTATTTCAAGAACAAGGACGACATCCTCGTCCAGTTTTTCACCTATAAGACCAAACAGGTTTTCTCCGGATTCCAGGAGGAGTTGAGCCGGGCGGTCAACGCCATGGAAAAGCTGCGCAACCTGATCCGGCGTCACCTGGAGGAATTTCAGCGGGACCGCGATATGGCGCTGGTCTACCAAGCGGTTACCCGGCAGCACAACCGGCTGGTCAAAAAAGAGATCAAGGAGATGTCCAAAATGTATTTGGACATCGTGGCCGAGATCGTGGAGCAGGGGCAGGCCGAGGGGACCATCCGCAAGGATCTCTACCTGAGCCTGGTCAAGCGGTACATCCTGGGCGCCGTGGACGAAATCATCAACACCTGGCTCCATTCAGGGGGCAAATACGACCTCGTCTCCATGGCCGACCCCCTCATCGACCTGTTCATCCGCGGCATAGGCAACATCGAGGCTGTCGAGCCGCTCCAATACAGCAACGCCGTCGAAGGGGCGAGCGCCGCTTCGGACATCACAGCAAACCCATAAGGAGAAACATCACCATGGCACAAGTAATCGCAGATCGAAGAGACGTCGATTTCGTCCTCCACGAGCAGTTTCAGGTCGCGGACCTGAGCAAACACGAGAAATTCGCGGAGTTCAATAAGAAGGTGGTGGACATGATCGTCACCGAAGCCCGGAACCTGTCCATCAAAGAAATCCTGCCCACCCAGAAGGTCGGCGACGAGGAAGGATGCCGGTTCGAGGACGGCAAGGTGACCGTTCCCGAGCCCTTCCACCGGGCCTACGATCTCTTTGTCGAAGGGGAATGGCTGGCCATGCCCGAAGATCCGGAATGGGGCGGACAGGGCATGCCCAAGACCTTGGCCCTGGCGGCCAGCGACTATTTCAACGGCGCCAACTACGCCTTCATGATGTATCCCGGGCTCACCCACGGCGCCGCCAAGCTGGTGGACGCCTTCGGCACCGACATCCAGAAGAAGATGTTCCTCAAGAACATGTACACCGGCAAATGGACCGGCACCATGCTGCTGACCGAGCCGGAAGCCGGGTCCGACGTGGGGGCCCTGACCAGCACCGCCAAGAAGAACGACGACGGCACGTACTCCATCACCGGAAACAAGATATTCATTTCCTCCGGGGAGCACGATCTGGTGGAGAACATCATCCACCCGGTCCTGGCCCGCATCGAAGGGGCGCCCGAGGGCACCAAGGGAATCTCGCTTTTCCTGGTCCCCAAATACTGGGTGAACGAAGACGGGTCCATGGGCGACTTCAACGACGTCGCCTGCACCGGCATCGAAGAGAAGATGGGAATCCACGGCAATTCCACCTGCTCTCTCTCCCTGGGCAGCAAGGGCCAGTGCAAGGGCCTCCTGCTGGGCGAGGAGAACAAGGGGATGCGGGCCATGTTCCTGATGATGAACGAAGCCCGGCTGCTGGTGGGAATGCAGGGGTTCGCCTGCGCCTCGGCGTCGTATCTCAACGCCGTCAACTACGCCAGGGAGCGGGTCCAGGGTCGAAGCCTTCTGGAGATGAAAAACCCCGACGCCCCGGCCGTGCCCATCATCCAGCACCCCGACGTGCGGCGGATGCTCCTCACCATGAAAGCATACGTGGAGGGCATGCGGAGCATTCTCTACTACATGGCCTATTGCGAAGACCGCAAGGAAACCACCGACGACGCCGACGAGCAGGCGTACTGGCAGGGGCTCATCGAATTGCTGACGCCGGTGGCCAAAGGGTACGTCACCGACCGGTCCTTCGAGATGTGCAGCCTGGGCGTCCAGGTCTACGGCGGCTACGGCTACATCAAGGAATACCCCCAGGAGCAGCTCCTGCGGGACTGCCGCATCACCCAGATCTACGAAGGCACCAACGGCATCCAGGCCATGGACCTCCTGGGCCGGAAGCTGGGCATGAACAAGGGCAAGCCGGTCATGGATCTTTTGGGCGAGATGAACAAGACCATCGCCTCGGCCAAGGAACACGGGCTGGAAGAGCTTGCGGAAAAATTCCAGAAGGCCGTCAACAAACTGGGCGAAGTGGGCATGCACATGGGCGCCGCCGCCATGTCGCCCCAGGTGCTCACCGCCTTCTCCTACGCCCATCCCTTCATGGAGGTCACCGGCGACGTGGTCACCGCCTGGATGCTCCTGTGGCGGGCCGCCATCGCCAAGGCCAAGATGGGCAAAAAGAAAAAGGACGATGTGTATTACGGCGGCCTGATCAAGAGCGCCGAATACTACATCCACACCATGCTGCCGGCGACGACCGGGAAGATGATCGCCATTTTGAACGGGAATGCGGCGGTGGTGGAGATCGAGGAGGATGCGTTTGGGGGGAAATAGAGCCCATCTCGTTCCCCCATCGTTCTGAGATTCCCCCTACCCCGCCCCCCTCTTTATTCTTTGGGATGAAGAGGGGGGCTTTTTCTATCCAAACACTTTTCCGACCCCATCCAATTGCCATTTCCCCCAATTTACGCTAAGGTCTGTACCGCATTGTTCAAGTAAACCGACCGGACCTAGACCGAAAAAAAAAGGAGGCGACATGAAGCGGAAATTAATCGGCGGGATGCTCCTGGCCCTGTTTTTGATAACGGCGGCCTGTGGAAGGGACCGGGTGGCCCTGGAAGACGGCCGCTCCCGGATGTACGCCCGGCCCATGGCGGCCGTACAGGCCGAGCCGGTGGCCGGAGAGGCCGCGCCCGAGGGGAAAAAGCCGGATTTCAACACCGAATCCTACGACTACATCGCTGAAAATCCCTTCCTGCAGGTGGCCCGGAACCCCCTGTCCACCTTCTCCATCGACGTGGATACGGCCTCCTACGCCAACGTCCGCCGGTTTCTGAAACGGGGCGAACTGCCGCCGCCGGACGCCGTCCGCATCGAAGAGATGATCAACTATTTCGATTACGATTATCCGTCCCCGACCGAGGATTATCCCTTTTCCATCAACACCCTGGTGGCCGGCTGCCCGTGGCAACCCCGACACCGGCTGGTCCGCATCGGCCTAAAGGGCAAGGAGATCGACCGGGGTGAACGCCCATCCGCCAACCTGGTGTTTCTCCTGGACGTTTCCGGTTCCATGGACGAACCCGACAAACTGCCCCTGCTCAAGCGGGCCATGAAGCTGCTGGTCCAGGAACTGACCCCCCAGGACCGGGTAGCCGCGGCGATTTACGCCGGCGGTTCGGGGCTGGCCCTGCCCTCCACCCCCTGCCTGAAGGAGAACAAGGTCTTCATCCTCTCGGCCCTGGACAAACTGGAACCGGGCGGCGCCACCCACGGCTCCGAGGGCATCAAACTGGCCTATGACGTGGCCCAAAAGCATCTCATCCCCGGCGGCATCAACCGGGTGATCCTGGCCACCGACGGGGACTTCAACGTCGGCGTCACCAACGAAGGCGACCTGGTGCGGCTGATCCAGGAGAAGGCGGAATCCGGCATCTTCCTCACCGTTCTGGGGTTCGGGACCGGCAACCTCAAGGACAGCACCATGGAGAAACTGGCCGACAAGGGCAACGGCAACTACGGCTACATCGATTCCATCACCGAAGCCCGGAAACTGCTGGTGGATGAAATGGGCGCCACGCTGGTCACCATCGCCAAGGACGTGAAGATCCAGGTGGAGTTCAACCCAGCCCAAGTCGCCGCCTATCGACTGATCGGCTACGAAAACCGGCTCTTGCGGGACGAGGACTTCAACGACGACACAAAGGACGCCGGGGAGATCGGCGCCGGCCACACGGTGACCGCCCTCTACGAGATCGTGCCCACCGGCGTGGAATACAAGGGGCCGGGCGTCGACGATCTCAAATACCAGCAGCCCCGAACGACCACGGAAGCCGCCGACAGCGGAGAACTGCTCACGGTAAAGCTGCGCTACAAAAAGCCGGACGCGGACGTCAGCAAACGGCTGATCATGGCGGTCAACGACATCGGTCTGCAATTCGACCAGGCCGGGAAGGATTTCAAATTCGCCGCCGCTGCGGCCGCCTTCGGCATGCTGCTGCGGGATTCCGCTTTCAAAGGAAATGCGACCTACGACGACGTGATCCAAATGGCCCGTGCCGGACGGGGAGAAGACGAACACGGCTACCGCGCCGAGTTCATAAATCTGGTGGAGAATGCGGCGGCGATGAGTGAGTAAAAAAAAAGGGACAAAGGGAGAAGGGACAAAGGGACAAAGGGGTATTCGCCTTACTCTGTCCCTCTGTCCCTTTGTCCCTCTGTCCCTTT
>JAABTM010000332.1 GCA_011389855.1 Desulfobacteraceae bacterium | reverse complement strand
CGCAATATGAATAAGGGCCGCGACTGTTCCCCGCTACACATACCGAATCTCAACCCCCTCCAACCCCCTTTTTAACCCCTCGTATTTCCCCCTAATCACCTCCATCCCTTCGTCTCCCGCCGCAGCCGTTTCGATGCCGGCCGCAATGGCCCCTATATCGTCGAATCCATAGCAGAGACAGGCGCCTTTGATTCGGTGGCCCAGGCGGCGGGCGGCTTCCCGGTCCGCCTGAGCGACGGCGGCTTCCAGTTCCGCCACCTCCTGGCGGGTGTTGTCCAGAAAACCGGGGATCAGCGGCGCCAGTTGTGCGTCGATCTCCACGGCGCAGGCATCCGCGGGCGTATCGGCCGCTTTGGGCGCCGGCGCGGGTTCAGGGGCGGCCTCTTGGGACGCGTCCGAGACCGGCGATGCCTGGGGCGCATGCCGGCCCAGGGCGTCGAGGATGTGGTGCTTCTTGAAGGGTTTGGTGACGTGTTCGGTGCAGCCCGCATCCAGGCTCTCCTGGCGCTTGCCCTTGAGAGCGTGGCCGGTAAGGGCGATAATGGGCGTCGGCGTGCGATCGTTCTCCGCCTCCCATCGCCGGATGGCGTCGGCGGTCTTGTAGCCGTCCAATACCGGCATGTCGATGTCCAGGAAGACGATATCGTAAGTGTTCGCCGTGAATTTGTCGAAGCAGACCTGCCCGTTTTCAGCGGTCTCCACGATGTGGTCCGTATCTTTCAGGTAAAAGGAGAAGAGCATCCGGTTGTTCCGGTTGTCCTCGGCCAGGAGGATGCGCAGGGGCGGAAGGGCGACCGGTTCCGCCGCCGCGGGATCGACGACGTCCGGCGCATCCGCGACTTCCGTTGACAAATCCGGCGCGAACCGGGCCGTAAACCGAAAGGTGCTGCCGACCCCCGGTTCGCTTTCCACCCAGATCCGGCCGCCCATGAGTTCCGTCAGGTAACGGCAGATGGCCAGGCCCAGGCCGGTGCCGCCGTATTCCCGGTTGGTGTTGGAATGGGCCTGGGCAAAGCTGTCGAAAACCGCGTCCTGCTTGTCTTTGGGGATGCCGATCCCCGTGTCGCGCACGGAAAACCGCAGGGCTGCGGCGTCGTCGGAACCGCCCTCCCCTTCCGCCGCCGGTTCCACGGTCACGGCGATTTTCCCTTTGGCGGTAAACTTGACCGCGTTGCCCACCAGGTTGGACAGCACCTGCCGAAGCCGGACCGGATCGCCGATGAGCTTTCGGGGGACGTCCCGGTCCACCTCCCAGGAAAGGGCCACGCCGGTCTCCCGCGTTTTCACCGCCATGATCTCGCAGGTTTTTTTCACCTCCCGCTCCGGGGAGAAGGAGACGGCCTCCAGTTCGATGCCGCCGGCCTCCACCTTGGACAGATCGAGGATGTCGTTGATCAGGGCCAGCAGGCTTTCGCCGGCGCCGCGGAAGATGGCGATGTATTCCTTCTGCTCTTCGTTCAGGGGCGAATCCCAGAGCAGATCGGCCATGCCCAGGATGGCGTTCATTGGGGTGCGGATGTCGTGGCTCATGTTGGCCAGAAACCGGCTCTTGGCCCGGGTGGCGGCCTCGGCGGATTCCCGGGCCCGGATCTCGACCCGGGCCAGCCGCTCCATCATCTTCTGGACCGAAACGACGCCGATGATCCCGTCCCCTTCCGTGACCACCACGTCGTCGAAAATTTTAGTGGGCTCCCGGTTCATGGCCGCCGCCGCCACCTCGCCCAGGGGCTGTCCAGCGTCCGCGGTCAGGGGCGCCGGGTCCATGAGCATGGAAACCGGGCGGCGATAAAACAAGGAGACGCCGTATTGCGTGCCCAGCATCCGGTCCAGGTGATAGCTCATCAAAAGTCCCCGGATGCGGCCCTCCTCGGCGATGATCACGCTGCACAGGGGCGGTTGGTCCTTGAGCAATTTCTTGATTTCCGATACCGGCGTGTCGGGGTCGGCCGCGAGGGCCGGTTCCGCCAGCATCCGGACCGTTGTCTCGGCCCGTTCCGCGTCTCCGCCGTCGATGTCGATGGTTTCGACGGCAAGGGCCGGCGGCGCTGGTTTGGGAAAGTCGGGCCGGGCGATGAAATGGCCCTGTCCGTACCGGATTCCCAGTTCCGCCAGGGTGCGCTGTTCGGTCAGGGTCTCGATGCCAGCGGCAATCACCCGGGCGTTGATCTTTTCTGCCAAAAGGACGATCCCTTCCACCACCCCCTGTTTGACGCCGTCATACGGGATGCCGCGGATGAGGGCCGGATCGAGCTTGAGGTAGTCCGGCCGCACCCGGGAAAGGAGCCCCAGGGTCGCCTGGCCGAAATTATCCATGGAGACCCCAAACCCCTGGTCCCGGTAATAGTCCAGATTCTCCATCAGAAGCCGGCGGTCCCGGACCCCGAACTGCTCCGAAAACTCGATGACCACCTGTTCCGGTTTCAGCCCGTACTCCCGGCTCTGCTTTCGGGTCAGGCCGGGCGTGAAATCCGGGTCGTTGAGGGACGCCATGTGGACGTTTAAAAACAGCAGGCGGTCGGGCGCTATCTCCCCCAGGTGTTTGATGGCCGCTTCCCGGCACTGCCGGTCCAGGTCGAAGATCCGGCCGATTTCCGCCGCATAGCTGAACAGTGATAGGGGTTCCCGGAAATGGCTCCGGTCCGGACCCCGGATAAAGGCCTCCCATCCCAGGCACTCGCCGGTTGTCAGGTTGACGATGGGCTGGTACCGGGGCAGCAGTTGGGATTTCCCGAGGATGTCGGCGAACTGGTTCCGGAGGTCGAGGGATCCTTCGAACCCCTGGCGGGCGTCCCGCCGGGCGGTACACAGGGCGTTGAACACATTGCGGTAAAAGCCGAAATCCGACCGGATCGACAGCCGGGCGCAGCCGGTCCGGACGTCGATGCCGGCGCCCATCCGGTCCACAAACCGGTCCGTCAGGGCCCGGCTGAGGGCGCCGCGAAAGGCGGCGCACAGATCCGGCATTTGAAGAGCGGCCTCGCCGGGAAGACGGAACCAAAGCGCCGCCTCGTTAACGTCGATCACCTCGAAGTGGATGGGTCGGCACTCCCTGAAAGTTGATTCGAAGTGACGCCGGGCCTCCGATTCCAGGGCGCCCAGGAGCGAAAAAGCGGTTTCCGCATCCCGGTCGTCCACGATCTCGTAGAAATCGTCGATGCCGATGGTGATGAGCCCGACGGCCCCCTGCGCCAGGTGGTCGTCGACCGCCTGGAGACAGCGCCCCGAAAAGGCGCGGCGAACTAGCTCCGAAAAAAGGCCGCGGTTAATGTCAACGTCCTCTTTTCCGGCGATGTTGACGACTGAGGATGATGCTTTCATGACGATTGAACCTCCATCTGAAGATAAGTCTGACACACTGCTTTCGGTTCTTTAGCAGGGGATTGTTAGGGGAGTGTTAGGATCGTGTTTAAAATGGTTAGGATCACATCATTCCCATATCCCTGAAATTCTGCCTAACGCGATTCTAACCAACGGCTAACAAAACCCAAACATTTTTTCTTTAAAACTATCGCCTTCTAACTGGAAAGATGCGCGGGCGCATCGTTTCCGGTTTTCAGCGGAAATCTTTTCAACCCTTTATCAACATAAGGAGAAGGCGTCATGAGGAAACGAGGTGGATGGTTCAATCCGGGGCTTCTGGCCGCATTGGCGATGGCCCTATTTATGGTCGGGTGCGACGACAGCGACAGCACCGCCGACCCCAACGTGGCCGTCAGCGGGTTCGTGGTGGACGGCCCCATTGTCGGCGTTCATGTGGAAGTGGTGGGTGCCGACGGTCAAAGCTACAAGTCGGGGGACTACACCGACGACCGGGGATGATATTCGGTCCAAGTGCCCCGAAGCGCGCGGGGGCCGTTCCGGGTCCGCACAGCGGGAACCGCCGGCAATTTCAACGCCGTTTATCATTCAGTATTGAAAATGGGAAGGATCGACCCGGACCTGCTGATCAGCGACGGCGCGGCCTTCCAGGCCTACCTGGCCCGGGACCGCAAGCTGCTGAAGGAAAGCGACGCCATCCTGGCATCGACCGTAGACGCCATTAAAAACACCGGCGGCCTCGACTTCGTTCTGGTCCCCGGCGACCTGACCAAGGACGGCGAGAAGACGGGTCACCAGAAATTCACCGATCATATCAAAACGCTGGAAGACGCCGGCATCCCGGTCTACGTCGTGCCCGGCAACCATGATGTCGACAACCCCCATGCGTACGCCTACGACGGGGACGCCGCGATCGATGTGGATGGCGTCTCGCCGACGGAATTCGCTCAGATTTATAACGACTACGGCTACGGCGAGGCCGTCGCCCGGGACCCGGCCTCCCTCAGCTACGTCGCCGAACCGGTTCCCGGCCTGTGGCTCCTGGCCCTGGATTCCTGCCGGTACACGGAAAACGACGCGGCGGGCAAGGCTGTCACCGGCGGCCGGTTTTCCGACGAGACCCTGACCTGGATCACCGACCGGCTCGCGGAGGCCGAAACCGCCGGCAAACGGGTCGTCGCCATGATGCACCACGGCCTGCTGGAGCACTTCACCGGCCAGTCCCTGGCCAACCCCGGGTCCGAATATGTGATCGAAAACTGGGAGACCGTCTCCAAAACCCTGGCCGAAGCGGGCCTGCCGGTGGTCTTCACCGGCCATTTCCACTCCCAGGACGTGGCGGTCAAGACCTGGGAGGTCAACGGCGAAACTGTCGCCCTCTCCGATGTTCAGACCGGCTCCCTGGTCACCTACCCCGACCCATACCGCATCGTCGATATAAACGCCGACGGCGCCCTCGACATCGATTCCCGCTACATCACGGAAATCGATTACGACACCGGGTTCATGACCTTCCCCGAATACGCCGAGAACTACCTGCTGGAGGGGCTCAACGGCCTGGTCTACGCCAGCCTCACGATGCCGATCGATCAGGGGGGCTACGGGCTGCCGGCCGATCAGGCCAACGCCCTGACGCCCATGATCGTCGCCGCCTTTGCCGCCCACTACGCCGGCAACGAATCGCCGGACGCCGAAACGCTGGCGGCCATCGAGGGCATGCTGGCCAGCAGCGACCCCACAACGAAATCCCTGGGTCAATCCCTCTATGTCCTGTGGATGGACGACAGCCCGGACGTGGATGTGATCCTCCATCCCGATACCGGGGAGGCATCCTCCGGGGAATCGCCCATTCACCAGTACCGGCTCGTCTGGACCGACGATCCGGCCACCACAGTGACGGTCGGGTTCGGGCAGATGGACGGCGACAACGCCTATGTCAAATACGCGACGAACGCCGATTTGACGAACGCCA
>JAABTM010000072.1 GCA_011389855.1 Desulfobacteraceae bacterium | reverse complement strand
TAATCCACAAGAGAGGACCGGTCGATTTTGCGCTTCCTGCCTTTCAGGGGCAAGGCCAGCTCCTCCGAAGGTCGTCCGATGGCGATGCTGGTATTGAGCCGATCGTCACCACCTCAAAAACGCCCGATTTCAGGTTGAGCCTGGCGCTGAGTTTGGGCTGCACGCCCTGGATGGACATTTTGGCGGCCCGGATGGCGGATTCCCGGGCCTGCTCCTGTGCGGTATATGGGAAATCATCGAGCGCGGCCAGGCGCGGCGAGAGCCGCTTCAGTCCTTCTTCGCTGTAGCGGTTTTCACAGGGGCGATAGGTGATGGGGCATCGGTTCACGGACGTTCCCGGACCGTGGCGGCGCCCACCAGGTCGGCGCCCACGGCAACCAACTGGCTGAAATAGTCGTCCCGGTCGATTTTACCGATGCGCAGCAACCCCTCGAGTTGATGCCCTTCCGGGAGCAATCCTTCAAAAAAGGGAGGGAATCGGTCAAAATCGAAAACAGCCTCCGCAACCGGCATGGTCAGGGAAATCGGCGGGCCGCTGTATGACGCATCATATGAAAACCGGTACCGTTTCCGCGGCTCGGTCTCTTCCAGCAGACCGGCTTTGACGCCGTGGAAAAACACGTCAGCTTTTCTCATCCGACGATTCCTTCCATTGATCCATGATCGGACCGTCCAGAAAAACGGAGATGTTGAGCGTCGTCAGCACGGTAAAGAGGATGTCCAGCCGGACGGTGGTTTTTCCGTGTTCAATGTCGAACACCACGGTTTTGCCGACCCCGGCGAGATCCGCCAGGGCGATTCTGGACAGCCCGGCCCGTTTCCGGTGGAACCGGATAATCGACCCGATGGCCGCAATATGATCCGACGCGATATGGATTGCCATAGTCCAAGCCTCCGCGGCCCGCCGACGTCGCCGACAATCCGTGGGATCGTTAAGTTCCGGGCGACATCGGCAATTCCCGCAAAATATACCGCGAAGACGGTAAAAAATCAAGTTTTCGGCATGGATTACGGATTTCATGGCGGAAAGGTGACGATATTTACCGCTTGGGCAGTAAAAAAATAAAAACGAACCGCTCCTGTCAAGAGGAATTTCACGACAAATTGCCGGCCTTGCGCCGCTGAATCCACTCTTTGATTTCCTCGAAACTGTCGCATTCCAGCAAGAATTCTCCCAGATCGAACATGTCCTCGGGCCGAAGGCCCTCCAGCATACTGGTCTGATCTCGCGAGAGTCGAAATTTTTTTGTCAACTGGCGACTCAGCAGGCTGAAACTGGCTTCCTGCCGTCCTTTGTCCATCAATATCTGTTTAATCATAACCGTTTCCTCCCGATCCTGAATCTCGTCGATAATGTGTTCACGCTCACGCTCGCTTACCTCGGCGTAAACGTCTATAAAATCAGCATATTTCAAAAACAATTGAATCGACGCCAGCTCGAACAGGCCGATGTAGGCCTGTCGGATCACCTCCCAGCGATCCTCCGGCGCATAGTTCATTTTGGGAAGCAGTATCTTGACCACAGGATTTCGGGTCTTGAAAAAATCCCTGGCGTCGTAGTCGAACAATTTCAAGAAGATGTATTTGAAATGCAGCAGCAGGCGATCACCGAGCCGGGACTCCAGGTTTCGCGGCACGTCCTTTCGCCATCGCCGCCGGTCCGAGAAGATGACGGTGGGAACGACGATCGCATCCGGATGCGCCTCCATCTCGTCGGCGGCATAGTGCAAGAGCTTGTAAATCGAAAACTTGGCTTTGTCCTCCTGGAACTCCAACAGCCATAAAAGCAGCTTTTGGCCG
>JAABTM010000071.1 GCA_011389855.1 Desulfobacteraceae bacterium | reverse complement strand
GATGTATTTGAAATGCAGCAGCAGGCGATCACCGAGCCGGGACTCCAGGTTTCGCGGCACGTCCTTTCGCCATCGCCGCCGGTCCGAGAAGATGACGGTAGGCACATCCAGGGCCAAATGGGCGTCCGAGAGCTTGCGTTTCCTGGGCTCCTGGCGTGTGAACTCGACTTTTTCGACGGGGCCGAGGCGTTCGATGGCCTCCGGCAGAACCCATTGGAGTGTTTCAACGGGGAAATCGAGAACCAGATTTTTAAAGTTCTGATCATGGGAGACGCGCGTCACGGCGGATTCGCTCCTTATAATGGTGGAATGGCCCCATCGGTTTCGCCCGCTCGCGGGATCATCAAACGTCGGGCGACATCAACGATTTGTGCAAAATATACCGCGAAAAGCGTAAAACATCAAGTTTTCGGCATGGACCGCCGCCAGAGTCGATCGGCAAAGACGGGATTTATCGGTCAATCTCCATGATCGCCGCCGTTCCCCCCTCCGCGCCGGCCTCCAGCCGCACTTCTCCCCCATGCAGGGTCGCCACTTCACGGACGAAATTGAGCCCCAGGCCGGTGCTTTTTTTGCCGGTGTCGGGGCGCTGGAGGGAGAAGAACTTGTCGAAGATCTTGTCCTGTGCGAAATCCGGGATGCCGGGGCCTTGGTCGGCGACGACGATGCGGACCCGGTCGCCTGAACGGCGCGCATCGATCCGGATGACGCCTCCTTCGGGGCTGAAATCGAGGGCGTTCTGGAGCAGGTTGGAGACGGCCTGGTGGAGCAAAAACCCGTCGCCTTTGACGGTGAGTCCTTCGGGGATATCGACCCGCGTCGTCCCGGTCCACCTCGTCGGACCGGGCCGTGAGGAAGATCACCGGCACCTGGGAGACCTTCCGGATCTCCTTGCACAGCTCGATGCCGCTGATGTCCGGCAGTCCGATGTCCAGCACCACGAGATCGATGCGCGTATCGGCCAGAATGGACGAAACCGGTCCGCCCGAAGCGGCCCGGACGGTGTCGAATCCGTCCGTTTCCAGGGCGTACTGGATGGTGTCGGCGATGGCCGGCTCGTCCTCCACGATCAAAATTTTCGGTTTCATACCCCGGCTCCCTCAAGCGGTTGTGCTGAAACCGGATCGTAGCCGCTTTAAGGCGAACTGGCAAGCCCCTTGTATCCCCCGGGCCGTCAAAAACAACCCGATGCTCACGGTCAGGACCACGAGAACGTGTTCGAGAAACCGGTCCGGCGCCTTTCGATACGCGTGGTTGAGGAAGGGGACGCCGATGGAAAAGGCCAGATACCAGAACAAGGGCCAGAGGCTGATGAGGGATCGATAGCGCCCGGTCGGACCGAGTCCGGATGATGTGACATTCAATGCCCGGGAAATCGCCACGAACAGCAGATACAAAAACAGAAAATAGACCGCGACGCCAGCGATCCGGTGAAGTTGCTCGGGGGTGAGCGCGGCGCCGGTGATGTCGGCGTCATAGAGCGCCATGGACAGGATGATCCGAACCGTGTTGACCACCAGCGTCGCGCCCAGGGCCGTCGCCGCGGAAAGTAGGACCCAAAGCGACTTGCGGATGGTGGATCTTAACCGATAAACGCCCGGAAACGCCGTCATGCAGAACGCGATGATCAGGAAATTGACCCCGGCGCAGGCGGGCGCGATGAGGTACCGGTGGCCGGGGCTGAAATAGCCGGCGCCGGACTCCGGCAGAAATTGAATGCCGGAAACGGTTTCCACGAGAAACGCGGTGGGAGCGAGAATCCAGGCAAGGTCGTCGGCGCCGGCGCGGCTGTAGTGGGATTTGAGGGCGAAGGCGACGGCGGCGACGACGAGGTAGAACGGGATGTTTCGGGCGTGTTGGCGAATTATAGCGTTCATTTAATAACCTTTACCCCTTTCTGAACCGCAGATTGACGCTGATTGTTATGATTCCGCAGATAGTCGGCGAAGTTTACGGCAGGCGGGCTATCGGCATCCCGTTGGTTGTGAATTGGACGGCCAAGCATTTCTGCGAAATCTGCTCAATCTGCGAAAATCTGCGGTTCAGACCATTTTTTCACCCATTCACACGCCGCCGCCAAAAGAAAGCCGCCAGCAGCATCCCCATCAACCCCCACACTTCCGGCTCCGGCACGCTCGACACCGTCACGCCGACGGCCAGGTTGGAGACCCCCTTGGGCAGTGGAAGCGGCTGTTTCACGTCCCGGCTGTCGCCGGTGGGGTTGCGGACGGTTTCATCCACCGCCACAAAGGAAGTATAGAATCTGGCCGCGACGGCCGGCGCCTCGTCCGGACCGTTCACCACAAAGGGTTCCCCCTGTCCGGCTTTGGCCATCCCCTCGATGAGAAACCGGTTGACGCTGCCGCCGATGCCGAAGGCAAAAACATTGGCCCGGTTCAGATTGTTTTGAATGGTCCCGAACACCTCCCTTTCGGCGCCGATGTAGCCGTCGGTGACGATGAGGACCGTCCGCGAAACGGCCTCATCCCGCGGCAGGGCCATGGCCCGGGTCATGGCGCTCAGCAACTGGGTGCCGCCGCCACCCTGCTGATCCTCGATGACCCGGATGGCCCGGTCCACGTTGGCCTGGGTGGCCGGGACCGAGGTGGGCGACATGAGCTTCGATCCGCCGGCGAACAGCACCACGTTGAAGGTGTCCGTGGGGCGCAGGCCGTTGATGAGATCGCGCAGCAGTTCTTTTGACGTGTTCAGTGGAAATCCGTTCATGGAGCCGGAAACATCCACCACGAAGATGTATTCCCGGGCGGGGATGTCGGCGGTTTGGACCCGCTCCGGGGGCTGGGCCATGAGGAGAAAGAAGTTCTCCTGGTCGCCTTCATGGAGCAGGAGACCCGAGGCGATTTTTTTCCCGGCCAGGCGATACCGGAGGATGTAATCCCGGTCTCCGCCGAAGTCGTCGGGACGGGACAATTCCACCCGGGCGACGGATTCGCCCGAATAGCCGATGCGGGCATCGTGGGTTTTGCACAGCACCTCCCGGAGGGGAAGGCCGGTGGAAAGGTCCACGCGGATGTCGAACCCGGTTTTGGGGTCGTCGCCGGTTTTGAGATAGGGATTTTGTATCCATCGGTCGTTTTCCGAGGCGGTTTTAGCCGGTATTTCCGAATACCGGGGGCCCACCACGGTGGGATAAACGAATTCATAGACCCCGTCCGTCGGGACCAATAGCTCGGTGTACCGGAGTTCGATCTCCACCTCATCGCCGGGCAGGATGTTGGCCAGCTCCATGCTGAAGACGTTGGGTCGCCGCTGCTCCAGAAGAGACGCGCCCTTGCCCTCTTTTTTGGCCGTTTCGTAGGTCCGGCGGGCCTCTTCCTTCTCTTTGACCCTGGCCGTGATCACCCGCTCGCCGATGGTCATGGTCATGCCGTGGACCGAAGCACGGGTGGAGGCCGGAAAGATGTAGGTCGCGTTGATCGGCGCCTGCCCGTCGTTGGCGTAGCGCTGCGTGACGGTCACCTCGGCGATCACCCCGCTGATGTCCACATCAACCTCCGTGGATCGAAGCGGGAACCGGTCCACGGATGCATCCTCGCTCTCCACGAGAAAATAGGGAGAGAGGGTTTTGTCGGTTTGAGCGGCCTCTTCGGCCCAAGAAGGGGCCGTAAGCGCCAAGGTCAGCAAAATCATCATCCCATTCGCCAGCTTCTTCATCACTACCTCCTGTCGGTTTGGTTAACGGTTTACCATCGTGTTGAGGTAATGAATAAAAGGTCTGGATGAAACGATGATGAAGGGGGCGTGAAAAGTTGGTGAAAAGGACTTGAAATACAATGGGTGGGGTTGATATAGTCTTACTTTCAACAATTTATTGGAGCCGAAACCATGGTTATAGAATTTATGGGTAAAGCCCAGGCCAATTTGGCCGCCGCCCGAATCTGCCTGGAGAACAACCTTTACGATGCCTCCGCCAACCGATCCTACTATGCCGCGTTCCAGATAGCCGTTGCTGCTCTTGCCTATCGAAATATTTTGAAGGATCGGCTGGACCACAAATGGGTACAAGCCCAGTTCAATGAAAAGCTGATCAAAAGAGAAAAAGTCTATTCCGGCAAATTAAAGACATATCTTGCAGATATGCAAACCGTTAGAAATGAAGCAGATTACAAGCCGAACGGCATCAGCAAAAGACTGGCGGTAAAACAAATGAACAGGGCGGAAGAAATGATTCGCCTTGTAGCGGAGGAAATGAATGGTCAATTTTAAACAGGAAGAATTGATTGAACGGTTGATGGATGAAATCAGAACCCTTTACCCGGAAGTGGATCTGATCAATGTGATTGAAGGCCCGGAAGACCCGGAAACGCTTTGGATTGAGGTGACGGCGCCTGACGACGAAGATCGGGAAATGGAATTGAGGGAGTTTGCCGCCGAAAAGGTCACGGATATCCAACTGGATTACGGCTACCACATGCTGGTGATGCCTACTCGGCGGACCGCTGTGATGTCATAAGGAGACGCTTTATGGACCCTATAACCGTATTCCCCAACACCCAAATCGAACCCGCCGGCCCCATGTCCCACCGGTTTCTGGAGATGGGCGTCGCCACATTCGACGAGGCCTGCCGCCGGGTCCATGAGATGCCCTACGGCTACAACTCGGACCGCGAGGACCCCATGATCCTGTTCAAGGAAGGGAAGGGAACCTGCGCCACCAAGCATCTGGTGATCGGCGAACTCGCCCGGGAACTGGGCATCCCGGTGGAAAAGCACATCGGGATCTACGCCATGACGGAGGCCATCGTTACCGGAACCGACCCCATCCTTGAAAAATACGACCTGCCCTATATCCCCATGATCCATTGCTTTCTGGTCTATGATCGATATCGGGTGGACCTGACCGAGGGGAACCGGAACGGCAAAAACCGGCCCATCGACGACTTTCTCCACACCGAGCCGGTGGCCCACGACATTTCCGGAAAGGCGGAATACCTCAAATACCGGCAGGCCCTCAAGGAGCATATCCTGGACCGGGAGGAACTCCGCCACACGGATATGAAGACGGTCCTCCACGCCCGTGAAGAGGGACTGGCGGCGTTGAAATCCAATGTGGGGGCCGGGGGCGGGGATAGGCCCTGAGAAACCCGCATTAGGCTCTTATCGCGCCCGCCGGATATTATCCAGCTCCTCGCGCGAATGTTGCAGCTCCTGCCGGAGCCCGTGGGTGCGCGTATAAGAATCGATGGCCACGGTGGCCAACAACGAAAAGGACGCCATCAGGCGTTGGGTTTCCGTGGAAAAGGGGACGACCTCGCCGGTCTTCCGGTCCTGGGCGTTGATGAGCTGGAGCACCCCCACAGTCCGGCCGGCGTTTCGCAGGGGCAGGGTCAGGAAAGACGTGGAGCGGTACCCGTGGGCGTCGTCGAAACGCCGGGCCCCTGAAAAATCGAAATCTTCCGCGTCCCGGGCGTCGGGGATGTTGAGTATCCGCCCGCTCAGGGCGGCGAAGGTGGCCACGTTGGCGTGGTTGGGCGCGCCGGTGAGCGGGTCATGGAGCGCCAGCGGCGGAAACCGGACCGGCCGGCCCGTCGCGCCCCCCTGCCGGATCTCCATGGAATCGTTGTGGAACATCATGAATTCAAGCTGGTCCGAATCGTTTTGAAGATACAGGGTGCCGCCGTCGGCGTTGCAGAATCCCTTGGCTTCCAGCAGAATCCGCTCCAGAAGCCGGGTAAAATCCTTTTCAGCCGACAGGGCCACGCCGGCGGGCACCACCACGTTGATCAGTTCATCCGCCCGCCGCCGTTGCTCGTCGATCCGTTCCCGATACCGGTCTTCCAGTTCCCGGAGCCGCTTGAGGTCCAGGATGGCCTCGATTTTTTTGTGGAGCAGCGCCGGAGCGGCGGGCAGGACCAGGCAATCGTCCGCCCCCGCCTCGATGCACCCGACGGCATCGCCGATCTCGCGGGCCGTCGGGATCATGAGGACCGGGACGCCGTGGAGCAGATCGTCGGTTTTGATCCGCTTCACCCATTGGAGGACGCCGGTCCCCGGCCCGTCCATGCCCAGAAGCACCAGGTCCGGCGGGCAGGCGGCCATCATCTCCAGTGCCTCGTCGCCGTTTTCCGCCACAAACACATTGTGGTCGCGGCTCATGAGTTCATCATCCAGCGGCTCGCGAAGCGACGCATCGCGGTGAACGATCAGAACCGTTCCCGGTCGCCGCGGCTTCCGCTCTTTCCCGGCGCCGTCCGCCATTTTATTCCCTTCCACCATATCCGCTTGTCGGTCTCCTTTCGGTATTCCATCGGTTTGTGGATCCGCCTGATTCTAAACCGGACCGGCTTAAAACACAATAACGGATGACGATCCCGCCCCTTTGATGTTATAGTGCCTTGAATTGTCGAGTCGAACGCAGCAACCTGAGCACGAGGAGTCCGACGTGAATTTCTTTATTTTTCTTGCGGTTGTTCTTTCCATCTACACCGTCATGCACGGTCTGGTTTTTTGGGGGATTCATCCCCTTCTTGCCGGAAGCCCGGCCGCCCGGATCATCGCGGCGCTCTGGATGGCCCTGATGATATTCGCACCGGTGGCCGTCCACATGCTCGAAGACCGGGGATTCGAACTCCCGGCCCAAATCCTGGCCTGGGTCGGGTACACCTGGATGGGCCTGGTCTTTCTCGCCTTCTGGGCGTTTCTCATCGTGGGCGTCTATGAACTGATCGCCTGGCTCCTGTCGGCCGGGATTTCGGCCGTCCCGAGGCATTCCCTCCGGGGGACGGGGGGGGCGACGGTGGTGGTATTGCTGGTGCTGGCGGCCGGATTTTACGGGTTCATGGAGGCCCTCAACATCCGGGTGGAAACGGTGACCATCGAAAGCGACAAGCTGCCGCCGGGCGCGGAGCCGATTCGCGTGGCCCAGGTGTCGGACATCCACCTGGGGCTGATGAACCGCCAGGGCAAGCTCGCCGACATCGCCCTCAAGCTCCGCGTTCTGGACCCGGATCTCCTGGTGGCCACCGGCGACGTGGTGGACGGCGAAATCGGCCATCTGGACGGCCTGAGCGATCTCTGGAACACCCTCGATCCGCCCCTGGGCAAATTCGCCGTGACCGGAAACCATGAAGTGTACGCCGGGCTCGGGCAGAGCATCGAATTCCTGGAGCGCAGCGGCTTCACCGTGCTGCGCAACGGGGGCCGAACCTTAAACGACCGGCTGGCCGTGGCGGGCGTGGACGACGAACACCTGAACGTTTCCGAGGCCAAAGAAGTGGGCCTGCTAAAAGCCCAGCCCGAGGATCGGTTCGTCCTTTTCCTCAAGCACCGCCCGGTGGTTTCGGAAGAGGCCCTGGGTTTGTTCGACCTTCAGCTCTCCGGGCACGCCCACAAAGGTCAGATATTTCCCTTCAACCTCGTCACCCGGCTGGAATACCCGCGGCAAAACGGCCTCTATTCCCTTTCCGGCGGCAGCCGGCTTTACGCCAGCCGGGGAACCGGAACCTGGGGCCCGCCCATGCGGATCGGATCGCCGCCGGAGATCACCCTGTTCGAAATCGTCCCGGCAACCGGGACGCAACCAGAGAAAGGAACCGACGCATGAAACCACTCGCAATCGTCAAAAACATTCCGCTCTTTCTGATTCTGCTCATTGCCTACAACATCCTGGAGTTCTCTTCGGCGGGGCCTGAAACCGGCAGTGTTCTCCATATGACCCTGTTCGAATTCCAGCTCATGTCGGGCGCCGCGGTGGTCATAGATGTGAGCGTTCTTCTCATAATCATCGGCCTCCATGCGGTGTATTTCGAGATCCTCAAATCGGTTCGCTCTTCGGTCTCCACCATCGTCAATCACACCCTGTCGCTCATCGTCTTCATCGTCTTTTTAGTGGAGTTTCTCATGGTGCGCCACGCCGGAACGCCGTCGTTTCTCATCCTCTCCATCATGTCCCTGCTGGTGGTCATCGCCGGATTCACCGTCAGCATTTCCTCGGCCCGGCGGGATATCACGATGGAGCGGTGAGGAATCGACTGCTGAACCCTTGACTTTTCGGTCGCCGCTCCTATCATATTGGAAAATGGTTATCATGTAGGATTGAATCTCTAAAAAAGGAGGCGCGACATGAACAAGCATCTGGACACTGTACTGACGAACATCGGAGAGGAATACAAGGACCGGATCGGAGACGGATCCCGGTTCTATGTGGAAGTGGACATCGGCAAGCGCGGCGAAACCCTGGGATTCGACGACGTCAAGGAGCGCTACGGCGGGACCAAGGTCATCGTGCCGCTGAAACAGCCTGAGCTGGGCATGACGGTGCGCATCGACGGCCGGACCTTCAAAAATTACGCCCGGTACGACTCCGGCATCGCGGCCCCGGGCTATGTGGCCAAGGATTCGGGGTTGCCCCATGCGGCTTTCGAGCCCAACGACAGCATGATACTCAATTTCGTCTGAAGCCCGGGGCCGTTCCGGAACACCCCCATCCTCCCCACAGCTTGACGATGGTGCAACGGTCGCGCTATACCGGTAAAGAGAACATGCGGTTCTCAAGCGCTATCGGGCTTTGCCCATTATTTTTTCCAACAGGAGGATCCAATGATCACGATTAAAAGCGCCATCGGCTTTTTCGCTGCAATGCTGATCATCGCAACCATTCCGGTAAAAGCACCCGCCGCCGACACCATGCACATCAAATTCAGCACCTGGCACCCGCCCGCCAGCCGGGAGGTGAAAAACGTCTGGAAGCCGATGCTGGAGGAATTGAAAAAACGGAGCGACGGCCGGATCACCTATACCCTCTATGCCGGCGGGGCCCTGGGCAAGGGGCCGGAGCATTTCGACATCGTCAAGAACGGGTTGTCGGATATGGGCTATTTCACCGCCACGTGGACCCCGGGCCGCTTCCCCTTAAGCGACGTCCTGTCCCTGGCCGCTAGCGTCGATGGAAAAGACGTCGGCACGGACATCGGCAACGCGACCTACCAAAAGGTGCTGAATGAAGAGTTTAAAGGCGTCAAGGTTATCGAACTCAACGGCTGCATCTCCGCCTACCTCTGGACCACCAAACCGGTCCGGACCCTGGAAGACTGCAAGGGGCTGCGGATCCGGTCCCCCGGCGGGCATCAGACCCACTATATCGAGTCCCTGGGCGCCGAACCGGTCTTTATGCCCCTGGGCGATGTGTACATGGCCATGGAAACCGGGACTATCGACGGGTTGGTCACCTGTCCGCCGCTGGTGCTGGCCTTCAAACTCTACGAGGTCGCCAGGCACGGCGCGCTGGCCACCTTCGGGTGCGTCACCGAAGGCGTGGTCATGAACCAGAAAAGCTGGGATCGCGCCCCGGACGATCTCAAGCCCATCATCATGGAAGTCGCGGGAAATCCGTTCGCCGCCACCGGCGGGTTGAACACGGAGGCTTATAAGGTGATGATGGAAGATCTGAAAAAACACGGCGTGGACCTTTACCGGCTTCCGCCGGAGGAGGCTCAACGCTGGTATGCGCTCTTCCAGGAAGACACCCGGGAATGGATCGAGCGGCTGGAGGAAAAGGGACTGCCCGCCGGTGAAGCCGTCGCGGTTTACAACGACGAGTGCAAAGCCCACGGCGTCGACTGCGTGGCCTGCCCCGTGCCGCCGCTTCGGAAAAAGCAGTAGAAAACGGGGGAAGGGGATCGACATGACCGGAATATTCGCGGCCATTCGACGGATCGTCCAGAAAATCACCCGGGGTCTTTGCGCCGGTTGCATGTTCATCCTCTTCCTCATGATGTTTTTGACCACCGCCGACGTCGTCGGCAGGGCCTTCTGGTCGCATCCGATCAAAGGAACCCTGGAAATCTCCAGCTACATGCTCTCCGTCTTCGTTCTGGCGGGCATGGCCTACACCCAGCAGGTCAAGGGGAACGTCCAGGTCGATTTTTTCGTCCTGAGATGTCCGGAGCGGCTTCAGCACCTGCTCAACGCCCTGACGACCCTGCTGTGCCTGGCGGTGGTCGGCGTTATCGTCTGGCAGGGCGCCCGGGACGCCTGGGGCGAGACCACGGTGTCGGACATGCTCCGCATTCCCCAGTGGCCCTTTAAAATGCTGGTCCCGGTGGGCGGCGTTCTGCTGGCCCTGGAATTCATCTTCGATCTCTCCGATTCCCTCAAAAACGTTTTTAAGCCATCCCCCAGGACATCCCCCACGAGATCCACATGACAGATCCGGTCACCGTCGGCATCGTCGGCACAATTTTGTTGTTCGTCCTGCTCTTCCTGGGCATGCCCATCGCCTTCGCCCTGTTCCTGGTGGGGGGAGGCGGCATCGCCTACCTGGCGTCCTTCGGGGCGGCCATGCCCGTCATGGCCAGCACCCTGTACGAGGTCGCCGCTTTTTACCCCTACATCGTCATCCCGCTGTTCATCGTCATGGGCGGGTTCGCGGGCAGTTCCGGCATGACCCGGGATCTGTACGCCATGTTCGAGAAATGGCTGCGGCGGCTTCCGGGCGGCCTGGGGATCGCCACCATCGCGGCCTGCGGCGGGTTTGCCGCCGTCTCCGGGTCTTCGGTGGCCACGGCCGCCGCCATGGGGACGGTGGCTTATCCGGAAATGGAGCGGTTCGGTTACGATCCGAAGCTCTCCACTGGCAGCATCGCGGCCGGCGGCACCCTGGGATTTCTCATCCCCCCGTCCATCGGCTTCATCGTCTACGGCATGCTCACGGAGCAGTCCATCGGCAAGCTGCTCATCGCCGGGATCGTGCCGGGGTTTCTCCTGACGCTGGCCTATATTCTCATCATCGTGGTCCTGGTTCGGATGAAGCCGTCGCTGGCTCCGAGGGCGGGCGAAGCGGCCCCCTGGCGGGAAAAGTGGCGGGCCCTGTATCGGGTATGGGAACCGGTGGCGGTGTTCGTCACCGTTATCGGCGGGATTTATCTCGGCGTTTTCACGCCCACGGAAGCCGGCGCCGTCGGCGCCGTCATTTTGTTCGGGTTCGCCCTTTTCAAGGGCAAACTCAGCCGGGCGAATCTGATGGACGCCCTGTTCAACACCACCCGCATATCGGTGATGGTGCTGCTGCTGGTGGCCGGCGCCAATGTATTCAGCTATTTCCTGGCGTTGACGACCATCCCCATGCAGGCGGCGTCCTGGGCCGCGAACCTGGAGACGTCGCCTTACGTCATCCTGGTCCTTTTTATCCTCATGTACCTGTTTCTCGGGTGCTTTCTCGACGCCATCTCCATGATGGTCCTCACCATGCCGGTGATCTACCCGGTCATCCTCGAACTCCAGTTCGATCCCATCTGGTTCGGGGTCATGGCCGTGCTCATGATGGAGGCGGGCCTCATCACCCCGCCCATGGGCCTCAACATCTTCACCGTTGCCGGCGTGGCGCCGGAGGTGCCCATCGTGAGCATCTTCCGGGGGGTCTTGCCGTTTCTCATTTCGATTTTCATTATCGTGCTGCTGATCGTCCTGTTTCCCGGCATCGTGCTTTACCTGCCCGGGGCCATGTAGGCGGGGTTATCGCCCTTCCGTTTCCGACTGGTTCAACCCATAGACCAGCAACCGCCGCCAGATCTTCTCCTTCATGGTCCCGGGCCGCGTCAGCCCCATCCGGCCCAGGGCGGTCTCTTCTTTTTTCAAATCGATGCCGCTCGTGAAAGCGGCCGCCAATGCGCGGGCCCGGCCCATCCGGGTGGCGGTGCGCTCTTTCAGCCATTTCAAGGCTTCGGCCAGCCGCTGTTCAGTCTCGTCCAGTTCCGAACCAAAAGGGTAGAGGGGCAGCAACCCCTCCCGGCGGGCTTCGCCCAGGGCCTCCCGGACCCGTCCGGGGAGATTGTTCCGAAACCGTTCCGGAATCGTGTAATCGGACGGGATTTTTCCGGCGGATTTGGCCTGTTGCAGCAGGGATTCCTGGAAGCGCGAATCGGCGATGGAGAGCATGGCCGTCGCGACGTCCATGTCTGACTTGTCCCGCAGATCGGCGACGCCGTATTGGGTGACGACCATGTCCCGCATGTGGCGGGGGGATGTGGCCGTGCCGCAGGAGAAGCGGATGTTGGAGGTCGATCGCCCCTTGTGCATCCGCGCGGCGGAGACGGAAATGATCGACCGGGCGCCGTCCAGGGCGTGGGCCTGGGCCACGAAGTTGTACTGGCCGCCCACGCCGCTTACCACCCGGCCGTCTTCCAGGGTGTCGGAGATGGTCTCCCCCAGCAGGGTGACCATCATGGCGTCGTTGATGAATCGCGCGTCCCGGCGGTCCCGCCGTCTCTGTGCTTCATCCTCGCCGTAGAGGTCGTTGGTGAAGGAGACGACCCGCATCCTGAACCGGTCCCGCTCGTCCGGCGCCATCTCCCGAAGTCCCTGGTAGAAATCCAGGGGGCCGAGGAAAAAGGCCCCGTGGAGGATCGCTCCGTCCTCGGCCTCACGGCGCAGCACGCCGCAGCGGTAGAGGTCCAGGAAGGCCGGGCTGAACATTTCGGTGGCCGCATAGAGCCCTTCCCGGAAGGGATTGCAGTCCAGGGTGGCCCGGACCGCCGGGTCGGGGATGGTCCGGTCGATCAGCTCGCAAAAGCGGTCGTTTTGCGTATGGCGCAGCACAAGGGCCCAGGCAACGGCGTCGGCCATGGAGCCGATGCCGATCTGGATCGTCCCGCCGTCCCTGACCAGGCCGGCCACATGGAGGGCCGCCGCATGGTCCTCCAACGGAACCGCCTGGCGGGGCGGAGCGAAAAGGGGAAACTGAACGTCCGGCCCGTCGAGGATGTGATCGAACTCCGACGCCGCCAGAGCCGCTTCGCCGCCCATGAAGGGGAGTTTGTCGTTGACCTGGCCGGCGAAGACCAGGGGGTTTTTGGATCCCCGGCGGTTCCGGATGTGGGGCAGCAGTTCCAGGGTGATGTCGGGGTTGCAGCTCAGGCTGAACCGCTGATCGCCCTCTTCCCCCTCGCCGGCCACCAGTTGGCCCAGGACGTTGATCCCGGAATTCAGGATGGCCCGGGCCGCGTGGGTGTAGTTGAGGCTGGCGTAGTGTTGCTGCACGTAGGGCGCGTCGAGCCAGCGACCGGGCATGATGTAGAACTCCGAGACCGAGATGTTGTCCGGCAGGGTTCCCTCCCGCATGGGCCGGGCGTAGGCCGGGTCCGGGAAATCGCCGAAGAGCCGGTCGACGATGGGGTCCAGGAGGCGGCGGCCCAGTTCCGATCCGCTCCGGGGCTTTTCCAGGGTCAGGGCGGTTATGATACTGAGGCGGATGCCGGGATCCGCCTCGGCCCGCCGATACAGGGCGTTGACGATGTGGTTTGCCTTGCCCAGGGCCAGGGGCAGTCCCAGGACCACCTCCCGGCCCACCGTCTCCAGGATGGCGTCGACGCACTGATCGGGGTCGGCGTGGTATCGGGGATCCGCCATCTCAGGATCCGCCTTCCAGCCGGTCCCAGCCTTCATCTGGTTGGAACCGTTCGCCATGGCGGTCGGCCAGCCGGGAGAGGGTCTCCCGGACTTCGGCGACGCCCCGCTTTTGGGCGTACTGGACCGGGCCGCCCCGGAACGGCGCGAATCCGGTCCCGAAAACCATGGCCCCGTCGACGATCTCCGGGTCGTCGGTCACCCCCTCCCGCAGGAGCCGGACGCAGGCGTTGACCATGGGCAGGATGAGCCGGTCGGCCGTCTCCGGGTCCGGATCGGGGGCCTCGGGGTTCTTTTTGGGTTTGCCGTCTTCGTAGACGTAGAGTCCCTTTTCCGATTTTTCGCCCAGATGACCGTCTTCGACCTTTTGGTTCACCCAATCGGGGATGTCGGGGATCGGTTCGTCGAGGCTGTCCCGCAGCACGCCGGCCACGTCCACGCAGATGCCCAGCCCCACCTTGTCGGCCAGGATGATGGGGCCCATGGGCATGCCGAAGTCCTCGGCGGCCCGGTCGATGGTCTCGGGCGCGATCCCCTCGTCCATCATCAGCAGGGCCTCCAGCAGGTAGGGCATCAGGGCCCGGTTGACCAGGAACCCGGGCGCGGAACGCACCGGGGCCGGCAGCCGGTCGATGGCGACCACGAAAGCCCGGGCCGCCGCCAGCGCGTCTTCGGCGGCGCCGTCGTGGTCCACCACCTCCACCAGGTGCATTTTGGCCACCGGGTTGAAAAAATGGAGCCCCACGAACCGGTCGGGCCGCCGGAGGGATTCCCGGAGGGTCTCCAGCCGGATGCTGGAGGTGTTGGTGGCCAGGATCGCCCCCGCCTTCATCCGGGGTTCGGTCTCGCCGTAGATTTTGACCTTCAGGTCGTGGTTTTCCGGGACCGCTTCGATGACCAGATCGGCCCGGGGAACCCCGTCGCCGGTCGGGTCGGGAATCAGGCGGTCCAGGGCGTCCCTGGCCTCGGCGTCGGTGTCGCATTTCTTCCCGAACAGGGATGCGGCCCGGGCCACGGCGCCGCCCAGGGCGTTGAGATCCACGTCGAAGAGGGTGGTTTGGAAGCCTTTGTACGCGCACCAGGCCGCGATGTCGCCGCCCATGGCGCCCGCGCCGATGACGTGGACGTGAAGGATCGCAGGGTCGCCGTAGCCCAGCCCTTTCATCTTGTCGCGGAGGAAAAAGAGGCGGACCAGATTTTGGGCCGTATCGCCGATGAGGAGGTTGGAAAACGAGGCGATCTCGGCTTTTTGCATGGCCTTGGGGTCCCCGCCATGGGCTTCCCAGAGGTCGATGAGGGCGTAAGGGGCCGGATAATGGTCGGGGTCCGCCTTTTCCCGGGTTTTGGTCCGCATCTTGTTGGCGGCCATCCGGCGCATGGGGCCGGTGTTCATGGCCGCCCCCTTCATCCCCCGCCGCTTGTTCTTGAGTTCGTCGGACAGCGCGGCCCGGACCGCGGCGGCCACGTGGCGTTCTTCCACCACGGCGTCCACCAGCCCGGATTTAAGGGCCTGCCGGGCCGTTTTGTTTTTGCCCGTGAGCATCATGGTCATGGCGTCGACGGGGTCGATGAGCCGGACCGACCGGAAGGTGCCGCCCATGCCGGGATGAAGGCCCAGCTTCACCTCGGGAAACCCGAGGGCGGCGTCGGGCAGGGCGATCCGGTGGTCGCAGCACAGGGACAGCTCCAGGCCGCCGCCCAGGCACATGCCGTGGATCACCGCGGCGGTGACGGCCGGGAACTTGTCGAGCATGTCGGCCACGGCGTGGGCCCGGCGGACCTTGTTCTCCACCTCGGCCAGGGACGTCATACCCTTGAACTCCGAGACATCGGCCCCCACGGTGAACCCCTTGGGCTTGCCCGAACGGAGGACGAGGCCCCGGGGCCGGGCGTCGGCGACTTCCTCCAGCAGGTTGAGCAATTCCATGAGCACTTCGGCGGAGAGGACGTTGACCCGGCTGTCGGCCTTGTCGAGAATGATCCATTCCACATCGTTGTCGTCCCGGCGGCGCTTCCAGTGACGATAGGGGGTTTCGCTTTCCACCGGCGCGCCCCCGCCGAATTCCATCTTCCGGTCGTCCATTGCGGTCCATACGTCGTGGGTCATCTTGCACCTCCTTCCACCGACTCCAGCAGCATGGCGCCGCCCTGACCGCCGCCGATGCATTCGGTGGCGATGCCGGTTTTCGCGTTCAGTCGTTTCATGGCTTTGGCCAGGTGGAGCACGATCCGGTTGCCGCTGGTTCCCACGGGATGGCCGAGGCTGATGGCCCCGCCGTCCACGTTGAGGCGGTCCCGGTCGATGGCGCCCAGGGGGCCGTCGAGGCCCAGGGCGTCGCGGCAGTAGGCGTCGTCTTCCCAGGCCGCCAGGCAGGCCAGCACCTGGGCCGCGAAGGCTTCGTTGATTTCCCACAGTTCGACGGCGTCGAGAGCCGTTTTTTGACGGCTGAGGATCGGCGTGGCCGAAAGGGTGGGCCCGAGGCCCATGATCCGGGGATCCAGGGCGGCCCACTCGCTGTCCACGAGCCGGGCCAGGGGCGACAGGTTGTGTTTTTCAACGGCCGATTCCGAGGCCAGGATGACCCACGAGGCCCCGTCGGTGATCTGGGAGCTGTTGCCGGGGGTCACCTTGCCATAGGGTTTCTCGAAGGCGGGTTCGAGGCCGGCCAGCCTATCCAGGGAGGTGTCGGGCCGCACCCCGTCGTCGTGGTCGTAGACATTGCCCTCCTTGTCGAACAGGGGCGTGATTTCGTCCATCCAGCCGCTTTCCTGTGCCTTGGCCAGCCTTCGGTGACTTTCCACGGCGTAACGGTCGGCGGCCTCCCGGGAGATGCTGAACATGTGCGCGAGCACCTCGGCGGTCTGGCCCATGTTGAGACCGACGATGGGGTCGGTGAGCCCCTTTTCCAACCCGATTTCGGGTTTGAAAAAATCGGGACGGATGCCGGCCGCCTTCTTGACGGTGTTGAACGGGTTTTTGGACCGGGACAGCTCGCCGAACCATTCCACGGCCTCCCGGCGAAACACCAGCGGCGCGTGGCTGAGGGATTCGGTTCC
>JAABTM010000331.1 GCA_011389855.1 Desulfobacteraceae bacterium | reverse complement strand
CCTGACCATCCTGAACAAATCCTGTTCATCCTGATTCAAAACTCCTGGGGTTGAAACCCCAGGCTGTACGCCTTTGCCGCTCTGCGGCATTCATTGGACGAAACGGTGATAAGATCGAACTGTGATTAAGCGTGATTTTTGTGATGGGCGGACTTGCACCCCAAGCCATTCCATTCTATACTATCGGTGTGTTTGGCCAACCCCGAATGGGGCGTCCGCGATTCAGTCTTTCCACGGAAATAGGGAAAAACCATGCAACGAATTGAATTCCACGCAAGCGTTTCGGAAAACGGCGTTATTTCCTTGCCGCCGCAAATCAGAAAACAACTTTTGCTGAAACCGAATCAAATCGTCAAAATTACGGTGGAAGCGCAACCATCGCCCGACATTCCATCAAAAAAATATTCTTTTGGAAAAGTCAGAAAGCTCCTGAAAAACGTCCAAGGCGACATGAGCGCCGAGATTATTGCGGACCGGGAAGACAGGGTATGAACAAATGCTTTTTCTTTGACACGAGCGCCCTGGTGAAACTCTACCACGAAGAAGCCGGAACCGAAGAACTGACAGTGCTGATTGATCAAGAAAACCCGGTGATTGTGATTTCCAGCATCGCCGCTGTGGAGATGATCTCGGCCCTGACGAAAAAAGTCAGGACGGGAGAGATTGACATTCCTTGCTTTAATGAAGCCGTGCTGGGTTTTGAAAGCGATCTGTCGAATTTCCACGTTGTCGCCATCGAAGCGAAAACAATGGCGCGAGCGGCCGACCTGTTGAAAACCACCGGATTAAAAGACGCCCTGAAAACCCTTGATTCATTGCAATTGGCCTCGGCGCTGGCGTTTACGGAAACGTCGAATCTTGATATGTTTATCGCCGCGGACGGCGTTTTGCTTAAACTTGGCGAAAATTTAGGCATTAAGGTGATGGCGGCATAAATGAAAACCGACGGACTGTTTTACGAACTCTTCCACTTCAGCCCCGAAAGCCTTTTGGAACTCGTCCAATTGGACGTTTCCGGCCCCTATCGGCTCTAAAGCATAACCGTTAAAAGCACGGAAAAGCGTTTCGACGGCTATTTCAAAAACGTCGGCGACAAAGGCCCCGACATATTCCTTGAAATCCAGGTCTATCGGGACGATAATATCTATTGGCGGCTGTTCCGGGAAATATGCGCGTTCCACGAGCAAAGAAAAGACCATCGCCCCTTCGCCGCCGTGGTCCTGTTTATCGACGCGAGCCTGGACCCCGGAAATCCACCGCTTTTCCCCGCGCCGCCCAATCAACTGATTCGGCGCGACCTGGTCGAATGCCATAAAAGCATCCGGGTCA
The DNA here is from genome assembly GCA_011389855.1 of Desulfobacteraceae bacterium. Taxonomy (GTDB): domain Bacteria; phylum Desulfobacterota; class Desulfobacteria; order Desulfobacterales; family JAABSP01; genus JAABTD01. The sequence continues at coordinate 3,989 of JAABTM010000331.1, read as the reverse complement.
ACGCCACCCCGCTAATCGTCCTGAAGCCGCTGACCCTTGAGGACAAAGCCGACCTGCCCGAAGCCGTCGGCCAATGGAAGGCGGACATCGACGAGATGAATTTGTCGGAAGACCGGAAAAAGACATTGACCGAACTGCTGGAATACGCCATTTTACAGCGGTTCAAAAACATAACATTGGAGGAGATTCTAAACATGATCGAATTGACGCCCATAGAAGAATCGGTCGCTTTTCAAGAGCTGGCCCAGGAACTATCCCAAAAGCTGCACCAGGAACTATCCCAAAAGCTGCACCAGGAACTATCCCAAAAGCTGTACCAGGAATTGTCCCAGAAGCTGCGCCAGGAATTCTTGGCAAAAGGCCAACTCATCGGCCAAATTCGGCTGATTGAGCGACTTCTGAAACGCCCCCAAACACCCAACGAGCCCCTGGCCATCCTTGATGTGGAAAAACTTGAAACCATGCTGACGCAATTGGAAGCGGAGCTGTCGGGGCAGTGACTAAAACAACCCCCGCTACTTCTATTCAACCAATATCACCCCTACACCGTATATTTCCCCACAATCCCCTTCAAATCATCCGCCATGACCCGCAAGGTCTCGGACGCCTGGGTTGTCGCTTCGGTGGAGACCACGAAGTTGTCGATGCCGTCTGATATTTGTTTGAGGGTGAGCAGGATCTGTTCGAAGGCCTCGGCCTGCTGGTTGATGGATTCGGAGATTTTCTGAGCCGAGCCGGCCGAGGTCTCGGACGAGTCGAGCACTTCCTGGAAGACGGCGTCGAGGTTTTTGGAGAGTTTCCAGCCTTCGGTGATTTTGCCGGTACCCGCCTCCGAGAGCACAATCAGGTTGTCGGAGGCGTGCTGGACCTCGTCGATGCGCTTCTTGATCGCCTTGGTGGAGGTCATGGTGTTGTTGGCGAGGCGTCGGATCTCGCCGGCCACGATTTCGAAATTCTTGCCCGCCTCGCCGGCCGCGGAGGCCTCCAGTTCGGCGTTGAAGGCGATGATTTTGGTCTGGTCCGCCACGGAGTTGATGATCTCCACGATCTCCCAGATGCTTTTGATCTGTTTGCCCAGGGCCTTGATGCCGTTGATGACGTCGCTGTTGGAGGTCCGGATCTCGTCCATTTTTTCCATGTTGCCCCGGGTGATGGCGAATCCGTTTTCGACGTTCTCCCGGGTCTTTTCCGCGATGTCCACCACTTTGACGATCCGCCCGGCCACGCTCTTGGAGAGCTTGTCGGAGTCTTCCATGGTGGAGACCACCTCCTTGACGGCGCCGGCCTGGCTGTTGGAGGTGGAGGCGACCTCCCTGGATGAAACGGACAGATCTTGGACCGACCCCGTGAGGGTTTCGGAGGTCTCCTTGATCTTGATCATCTGGCTTCGGAGTTTTTCCAGGAAGATGTTGAAGTACCGGGCCAGTTCGCCCAGCTCGTCCTCGGAGACGATCTCGAGCCGTCGGGTCAAATCCCCCTCGCCCTCGGCCAGATCCCGGACGCTGGCGGTAACGCGGTCCAGGGGCCGCTTCACGAACCGGGAGACGGAGAGGTACATGGTGATGAGGAAAAAGGCGATGATGACGCCGATGGTGATGGCGCTGTTGATGAAAAAGGTTTGCTTGGCCCTGTCGAGGGTCTCCGCCGCCCGTTGCTGGGCCTGGGAGAGGGCGTCGGTGGACATCCGAATGCTCGTCACCCCGCCGATTTTCCCCAGCTCCCAGTCCGTGTGGCACCGGATGCATTCGCCGGTGATCACCTGGGGATGGTAGATCTCGATGGCGCCGTCCGTGTGTCGTTCGATTACCTCGGTGGAGCCGAGCAGGTTTTCCTTTATATCGGCGGACATCACCCGGCCCTGTTTCGTCATGTCGGACGAATGGGTGACCATCCCGTACCGGTCGTACAGGGAGAACTCGATCAGCCCTTCCACCTCTTTCTGGGCCTCCAGCAGGCGGGTAAACTTTTCCATCTCGCCCCGTTCCAGTGAGCCGGCCACGGCGCGATCCACGGAATTGAAGATGTTCCGGGCGAAGCCTTCCTCCCTGGCCTTGAGGGTGGACAGGGTCGATCGGGACAGGTCCGAAATGAGACCGACGGCCCGGTAGTACTGAACGAGCTGGGCGATGAGCACCACCAGAAGCAGCCCGCTCAGGAGCGCCAGGCTGAGTTTGATGTGCAGTTTCATCAGTCAGATCCTCTCACACTTTCTCTAAAAGCGTTTTGGTGAACAGCGGAAAGGAGACGGCCTGGGGGAAATCCTCGGCGGCGCACCCGATGCAGGGCGCGCCGGCGTTGATGCAGAAGTTGGTTCCGCTGTTCCAGAGCCGGAGGCTGCAATCGGCATGGGTGAGGGGGCCCAGGCAGCCCAGTTTAAAAAAGCACCCCTCGTCGGCGAAGGTTTTGGCGAACCGCTCCCGCTCGTAGTCGGCGAACCGGGGGCACTGGTCGTGGACCAGGCGCGAGAAGAACATCCGGGGCCGCCTCTGGGCATCCAGGTCGGGAACGCCGAATTTGAGCGCATGGACCAGGGTTCCGACGAGCCAGTCCGGATGAACGGGACATCCCGGAATGCGGATCACCGGTGTGGAAATCCCGTTTCTCTCGAGAAAGTCGGGCGCGCTCACCGCGCCGGTGGGGCTGTTCTCCGCGCCTGGAATCCCCCCGAATGCGGCGCAGGCGCCGGCGGCGATGATGCTGTCGGCGTTGGCCGCGGCTTGCAGGAGCGCATCCGTGAAATAGTCGCCGCCCATCTTGCAGGCGCCGGGCATTCCACGGGGCACGCTCCCTTCGACGATCAGGCAGTAACCGCCCGCGTCGATGCGGTTCCGGACGATTTCCATGCCGACGGCGCCCGTGGCGGTGGAAAGCGTCGAGTGGAAGAGGACGGACAGATACCGGGTGAGAATCCGCAACGGCCCGGGGTTGTCGGAATTGAGCAGGGATACGGAACATCCCGAACAACTAAGCCCCTGGAGCCACAGGACCGGAATCGTCCCGGACCGGATTTCGTCCAGGGCTTCGGCGATTCGGGGAATGGCCGAAGCGCTCAGTCCCATGGCCGCCGCCAGTTTGACGCTCAGTTGGATAAACGCCCTGCGGGTGATGTCGGACATGAAATCCTCCTTTTATATAAGTGCCGTAAGGATCGGCCTTTGGATCAGTGAACGGCGCAGGCCAGGCAGGGGTCGAAGGATCGCACCACCCGGACGGCCTCGATGGGATTGTCGGGGTCGGCCACCGGGGTCCCCACCAGGGCCTGCTCAACCGGCCCCGGTTTCCCTTTGTCGTCCCGGGGCGAACAGTTCCAGGTGGTGGGCACCACGCACTGGTAGTTTTCGATCTTGCCTTCCCGGATCGCCAGCCAGTGGCCCAGGGCGCCGCGCGGCGCTTCCGTCAGGCCGACGCCCGCGCCCGCGTCGGGGATATCGAAATCGGCGAAGGCCGGTTCTCCCGGGACCAGCCGTTCCACCCATTCCGCGCACTGGTCGGCGACGACCTTGCACTCGATGGCCCTGGCCATGTGGCGTCCCATCACGGAGATCAGGGCGGCCGGCGCCATGCCGAGTCCGGAGAGGGTCCGCTCCGTTCCCTGCCTGAGCAGGCCGTCCGCCTTTCCGAAATAGGCGATCATGATTCGGGCCAGGGGGCCGACCTCCATGGCCTCGCCGCCGTATCGGGGCGCCTTGACCCAGGAATAAGCATCCGGTTTGTCATTGCCCGGAACGGTCCGGCCTTCGGCGGGCGGCAGGCCGGATGGCGAGGCGTAGAAGGCTCGGCCGGTGTCTTCCGTGATCTTCTCTATGTCCAGATCCGTGAGGACGCCGTCGGTGAGGACCCCCGACGGGAAGAGGGGCGATTCCCCCGATGCGGATTCCGGAAAGGCGCCGAAGGCGAGGAAATTGCCGCACCCTTTTCCCTCTTCCATATAGCCGGGAAACGCCGCCGCCGTCTCCAGCACATCGGGCAAATAGGCGCCGTCGATGAAC
>JAABTM010000330.1 GCA_011389855.1 Desulfobacteraceae bacterium | reverse complement strand
CGGAAAACGAGATCGAGATCAACAAGGCCGGGACCGACATCGAGCGGGAGGACCTGGTCTATTCGGTCAACGAATGGGACAACTACGCCGTGGAAGAGGCCATCCAGATCCGCGACAAAGTGGGCGGAGCGGTCACGGTAGTCACCGTGGGCGACGACGAGGCCGAAGAGGTGCTGCGGCGCGAGATGGCCATGGGCGCCGACAACGGCGTTCTTCTGACCGACGACGCCTTCGAGGGGTCCGACGGCCGGGGCGTCGCAACGGCGCTCATGGGCGCGGTGAAGGAAGGCGACTACGACCTGATCCTCACCGGGGCCCAGGCCGACGACGGCGCCGGGCAGGTGGGCGGCATGCTGGCGGCCCTGCTGGACATGCCCTTTGCCTCCCTGGTCAACCGGATCGACATCGACGACGACAACGCCAAGACCATCAAGGTCGGCCGGGAGATCGCCGGCGGCAACCAGGAAATGAACGAAATGGACCTGCCCTGCGTGCTCTCCATTCAGACCGGCATCAACGAGCCGCGGTACGTGGGGATTCGGGGAATCCGGAAGGTGGCCTCGGTGGATATTCCGGCCTACGGCGCCACCGATCTGGGCATCGACGCCGGGTCCGTGGGCGCGGGCGGCGCCAAGGTCAAGCGGATCGATTATTTCATCCCCGAAGCCGGCGAGGGCGCCGAGATGCTGGAAGGCGGCGCCGACGAGATCGTCGCCAAACTCTTGGACATGCTCAAAGCCAAAGGAGGGATCAAGTAAAATGGCCCAACAGGTATTCGCATACATACTGCACAAGGACGGCGCGGCCGACGACACGGCCCTGGAGCTGACGACCGCCGCCAAGAAACTCGACCCCAATACCGAGCCCATCGCCCTGGTCCTGGGGACCGGCGCCGACCTGGACAAAGCCGCCGAAGAAGCGGCCGCGTCCTACAAAGAGGTCTGGAAAATCGACAACCCGGCCCTGTCCTACCCCAACGCCGAGATCGTCCGCAAGGTTCTGGTCAACGTGATCCCCAAAGGCTCCATCGTGCTCGCGCCCCACGAGCATTTCGGCATGGACCTGTCGCCGGGCCTGTCCATCAAACTGGACGCGGCCTACGCCCCGGACGTGGTCGATTTTCAGGGCCTGGCGGACGCGGGAGCCGCTAATGAGGTAAGCCTCATCCGCGAGGAGTTCGCCGGCCAAGTCTCCACCCACGTCACCTGCGACGTGTCCGGCGGCGCGGTCTTCACCGTCCGGGCCGGGTCGTTTCCGCCCGACGAATCCAAATCCGCCGCCGGTTCCGTGACCGACAAATCCGGCGAGGCCGGGGACGTCGCCGAGACCGGACGGCGCTTCATCGAAGTTCTCGAAGCCGAAGTGGGCGACGTGGACATCACCAAATCCGAGGTGCTGGTCTCCGTGGGCCGCGGCATCGAGGACCAGGACAACCTGGAAATTATCACCGAACTGGCCGAAGCCATGGGCGCCGACGTCTCCTGCTCGCGTCCCATCGTGGACGCCAAATGGCTGGAGAAATCCCGCCAGGTGGGCACTTCGGGCCAGACCGTCAAGCCCAAGGTCTACATGGCGCTGGGCATCTCCGGGTCGTTTCAGCACATGGGCGGCGTGAAGGGCAATCCGTTTATCGTCGCCGTGAACAAAAACCCCAAGGCGCCCATCTTCCAGGCCGCCGATGTCGGGGTGGTGGCGGATATTTTGGAGTTTGTGCCGGAGTTGACGGAGAAGGTCGGAGAGATGTAGCATTCCGAAAAGCGGTTTTGTAATAAATGCGCCGGTGGCCGGCCCTTAATATGAGGGCCTGTCACCGGCGCATTTTTTGTTCACCCGAACGAACAAGAAGTATACAATACAAAGGAGTGGGCCATTGAGCGTCATTGAAGTTCCATACAACCAATTGAAACCAGATACTCTTAGAGCTTTGGTAGAGGAGTTCGTCACGCGGGAATTTACTTTTCAAACCTCACCGTCACCTCCACATTCACGTTGAGTTCTTTGTCGCCCGCCACCATCTTAAGCAATTCTTTGAGCATGTCCTCCACCGGCGCTGCACCCATAGCGGATTCAACCTTAACAGCCTCATTTGGGATCGATTCGGCTTTGGCGGGAGCTTTCTCCTTGGTCTTAGCAGAGGCGGCTTTCTTTTTCTTGGCGCTCTTCACATGTTTCGCAAGGTTCGGATAATCTTCAAGAGCCTGATCCAGCGGATAGCGATCTTTCCCGATCTTCAATGATAATCCGTAGGCTTCTTCAGACGTAAGATTCTTTGCAGCATCATCGACGATCTTGTATTCGAACGCTCTGCCTTTGCGTTTTTTCTTGATGAAATGGCCCAGGTCCGACTTGTTGAGCTTGTTCATGATGCCGGACACTTCCCGGACATCCATAGAAGCGCCGTTTCCGCTGGCTTTATCGGCGATATCATGGGATGTCATGGGGTCGCCGTCCATCAGATGATTGATAACCAGTTCGTTGCGGGTCAACTTCTCTTTTTCCATTACGATTTGCCTTTCTCGTTGTTGGTCATATCCCGGAGTTTGCCGGAACATTTAAAATGTTGCCATCCTCATTCAAAGTGAATATAAAAATGATATAATATTCGACATCATGAGTGGATGTCAAGAGGTGATTCTAACATTATTATACAATAACGATTGTTTGTGTGCTATGATGCCTTCGATTTTGATTCCGATCAAGGTGCAATCCGGCGCTTCGATTGCCCCAAACCATTCGGCGCCACCGAAGGCGTTTTCAACGCCCGTTTGGCGCCGGATGACATGATGGAAGAGTATCTGGATACCTCGGACGGCGTCAAGAACAGGTTGTCATCGATACTGCTGGATGGGCGGATTATCAAGGGATTGAAAGCGTCCGGTCTCAATCCGAGAGCAGTCGAAATGTTCCATGATACGATACGGAAGCAATTGGCGACGGAATACAGCGAAACCGATTTTATGGAGCGGTTGAATGTGCTGTATCGGACCTATGACACCTACGAGTTGCTCAAGATGGCGCATATTTTCAAGCACTGGAGATGATTAGGGAAGCTTCCAGTTACCCAACGCGTCCGATCATAAAGATCATTGCGGTCTACGAACCGGACTCGAAAAAATGGATAAATTTCAAAGCCAGGAAAAAGCGAAAAGGCATGAAAATGCTTCCCCACCACCAGTTCATGCCGCCGCCCCAGCAACCCCGCCGGGAACGGTTCGTAACTCCGTTCGTCTTTCAGGATGCCGTCGCAATGAATCCCCGACTCATGCCGGAACGCCGCCGCGCCGGTGATGGGTTTTCCGGCGGGGATGGGGCGGTTCGAGGCGTCGGCGACATAGGCGCATAGCGCCGTCAATCCTTCGGGGGCCACCCGGCAGCGGAAGCCTGATGAGGCCGTCGCCGCCATGACCACCTCTTCCAACGCCGCGTTGCCGGCCCGTTCACCCAGGCCGTTGACGGTGACGCTCAAAGCGCGGGCGCCGGCTTCGGCGGCGGTGACGGCGTTGGCCGTGGCCATGCCGAGATCGTTGTGGGCGTGGAATTCCAGGTCCATGTCGCCGGCGGATGGAAGCAGTCGTTCGATCATCCGCCCGACCCCGTTCGGCGTGGCGACGCCCACGGTGTCGGCGATGCGGACCCGGTGAGCGCCGCATTCAGCCGCCCGGCGGACAAACGAATCCAAAAACGCCGGATCGCACCGGGTGGCGTCCTGGGCGCCCACGGAGACATGGTCGAACCGGGCGAGGGCGGCGGGGATCAGGGTTTCCAGGCCATCCAGCGCCCACTGCGCATCTTTCCCCAGGGTCCCCAACTGGATGGGCGACACCGGGAATGCCATGTGGACGCCGTCCGTGCCGCACCGGGCCGCCGCGTCCAGATCCTCGACGAGGGCGCGGCACCAGGTCGTGAGGCGGCACCGAGGCCTCATGGCCGCAAGAGCCCGGATGTCCCCCCGCTCCGTCGGCCCCATGGCGGGGATGCCCGCCTCCAGTTCGTCCACGCCGATGTCGGCGAGCATCCGGGCGATGGTCAGCTTTTGTTGCCGCGAGAAGGCCGCGCCCGGGGCCTGTTCTCCGTCCCGGAGCGTGGTGTCGATGAGCCGGATGCCAGGCGGGTCCAGGCGCCTGATGGAAGCAACAGCCCCGGAGCTGTTCATGAGATCAGGTGGTCCCCGGCCACGCCGCCGTCTTCCACGGCGTCGAGAATCTCGTCGATGGCGTCTTCGTTTTCCACCTTGCCGTACCACTGGCCCCCTGGGTAGACGACCATCACCGGGCCGTAATCGCAGGCCTTCATGCATCCGGTGCTGGTGATCTGGGCGTTCATGCCCCGATCGAGGATTTCGTTTTCGATGTAGGGCATGAAATCGCCGGAGCCTTTTTTGCTGCAAGCGCCCTTGGAATCGCCGCCGGACCGGAAGCTGGCGCAGACGAAGATGTGGTGTTCGGGTTTGTCCATGGTGTGTTCTCCTTTGGGTTGGTTTTGGTGGACGGCGTTTACCCGCATCCCATGCCGCCGCCGGAGCATTGGGCCCCGCAGGCGGTCATGGTCCTTTTGGACATGTGGCGGAGGCTGCCGCCGTTGTAAATCGATTGAATTGCGTCGTCTATGAGTCCTTCGATCTCCATGACCTGGATGCCTTTTTCCTCGAGCACGGACCGGGGCTTGGCGCCGATGCCGCTGACCAGGAGCGTTCCGCAGTCGCCGATGGTGTTGGCCAGGGTTTTCCATCGTTGATCGCCGCCGCCGGGTTCGGGGGTGTCGCGGGTTTCCAGCAGGGAGACGCCGCCGTTTTCTTTTCCGTAGATGAAAAGCTGACAGGCTTCGCCGAGATGCTGGTTCACCAGGATCCCTTCCATGCTGGCCACCGCCACGTTTGGGCGGTCGGTCGTCGCCGGATGCTCCGCGGGGATGGGCGGGGCTTCCATGGTTTCGCATCGCTTGAGGGCGTTCATCAGTTTTTCGTTCATCTTTTCTCCCAGCATCCCCACGGCGTCGGCCCGGCACCGGGTGCAGTGGTGCATCTGGGGGATGTGCTCGGCGGCGGCTTTGCGGATCTTCGCGATCATCCCTTTCGATGGTTCGGGGATGTCCGAAAAGGCCGCGCCTCTGTTGGGGTAGTAGGCCACGGCGTTGAGGATGTCCACGCCCATCTCGCCCATCCGTTTGGCCACTTCCGGCACATGGTGGTCGTTGACGCCGGGGATGACGATGCTGTTGACCTTGACCGTCAGGCCTTTTTCTTTCAGAAGGCGGATGGCGTCGAGCTGTTTTTCAAGAAGTACCCGGGCCCCGTCGGCCGGTTTGAGAACCCGCTTGTCGTGGCGAACCCAGGCGTAGATCTTTTCGGAAATCG
>JAABTM010000329.1 GCA_011389855.1 Desulfobacteraceae bacterium | reverse complement strand
TACGTCTCTGGGCGTCTCCCCTTCGCCTTCGGAGATGAAGTCCCCCGGCATGGTGTCCGGGTCGTTGACGGTGTCCAGGTAGGCCATGTTGGCGTAGATCTTCTCAGAGCCTTCAGGCACCCGCATTCCCCGCAGGGGGAAGGTGACGCTGAAAAGGTCGGCGCCGTCCCCCGAAGATTCGGGCGCGTCATAGGCGATCCGCCCGCCCCGCCGGCCGGTGATCGGATCTTCCACCAGACGGAGGGACACCACCTGGTCTCCTTCCAGCGCCACGCGCCCGCCCCGGGCAGGGCTTGACGCAATGCCGCTGATGTCGATCTCTTCAAAGGCGCCCTGAGACAATCCCACGGCGACGATGAAGGACGTCTGGACATTTTCGTATTTCTTGATGAATTCGGAATAACCGGCGCAACGGGCGTGGAGGGTCATGCGAGGGATCGCCGCCGTTATATCCGGCATCTCCACGGCGAAAAAGCCGTTGTCATCCGACCGGGCGGTGAATGCTTCGGACGGGCTGTATGACCCGTCGCCGTTCAGATCGGTCATGACGTCCACCGTGGCGCCGCTTACGGCCACATCGCCGTTGGTGATGTCCCGGACCAGTCCGGACACCAGGATGCTGTCGCCCGGCGCCTCCCGCAGGCCGGCGATCACTTGCAAAATAAAGGCCGCTTCTTCCAAACCGAACCGGTCGTCGCCGTTGATGTCGAGTTGCACAACAGTCGATGCCTGAACGCCCGCCAGGAGCCGGAGACCGTTGAGCGCATCCTTTAATTCCAGGGCGTGGACCGGCCGGGCGCCGGCCAACATCAATGCCCAGATGCTGATCAACACCATGATTTTCCGCACATCAAAGAATGTCCGCTTGCCTTGCATTTTATGCTTCCTTTCCAAAGAAAAATTTTATCGACAAATGACCGGCCAAATTGCCGGCTGCTTAAAATACATTGAACCCATTTTCGGTGTCAACAAAATAGCATATTTATTTTACAGCTCATTTCTCCCCTTGATGGTCCTGATGGGAGAAGGATAAAAGCAACATCAGGGATTGCCCGGCTACTTGAAATCCAAAGCCACGGCCCCGTCCCAGTTCGCCGGCGGGTCCTCCATGAACCGCCGGCAGCGGTCGGCGTACATGGCGGAGACAGGATCATCCGGCATCTGTTCCAGGCAGGCGGTGAAATATTCGAGCGCGGTGGACCAGTTGCCCATGCGGTAGAGCTTTACGCCCTTTCCGTAGGCGTCCATGAAGGGCTTGTCGAAGGGGGCGGAGTCCAGTTCCACGGCGTAGATTTCGGTGGGGCGGTCGCGGCCCTTGACCCGGACGGTGTCGGCCAGCCGCAAAAACGCGGCGTCGCCGATCTTGCCGGCCACCGCTTCCGACACCAGGATCGGCTTGTGGTAGTGCTTGGTGAGGCCCTCCAGGCGCGAGGCGAGGTTGACGGTGTCGCCGATGACGGTGTAGTCGAACTTCTCCGCCGACCCGATGTTGCCCACCACCGCCACCCCCTCGTGGATGCCGACGCCGATGCCGAATCCCTCTTCAGGCAGAACCAGTTGTCCCAGATCCACCGAAGGAACGGCCGCGATCATCTCAAGGGCCGCCCGAACGGCCCGCAGCGCGTTGTCCGGGTAGCTTTTCGGCGCGCCGAAAATGGCGAGAATGGCGTCGCCGATGAACTTGTCGATGGTGCCGCCGTTGTCCTTGATGATCCCCACCATGATGTTGAAAAAGCCGTTGAGAAAGCCTACGACGTCCTCGGCCGAGTTGTTCTCGGAGATGGTCGTGAACGACCGGATGTCCGAGAAGAGCACTGCCACCTCCCGCTTTTCGCCGGTAAGGTAGGCATCCTCTGTTCCCCGCTCGACGAGGTCGTCGATGATCTCCCGGGGCACGAATTTGGCGAAGACGTTGCGGATACGGTCCTCCATTTCCGTGACCTGGTTGAAGAGCAGGGTGTTCTCCAGGAAGGGGCCGGCGTAATCGGTGAACATCCCGATGTGGCCGAGGATATGGTCCGAGAAATAATTGTTGGTCAGGTTCCCCACATGGAGGCTCCCCACCACCGCCCCGCCCTTCCCGCGAATTTCAAAGACAGCGTAGGAACTGACCCGATGGCCGTCCAGGCGAATCTTGTCGAAGTCGTCCCGGTCGTCCAGGCCCAGATAGACCCGCTCGGTGGCCTCCATGTCGAGGCGCGGGAAATGGCGGTAGAAATCGTTGAAGCAGACGCTGAGGAAATCCGAGACATCCTCCTGGAAGACCTCTTTTCCGGGCCGGATGAAGGCCATGGGCCGCCGGTTGTAGGCCAGCAGGATCACGGCCAGGTGGTAGTCGCAGACCTTGGTGAGGATATCGAGGATCGTCTCCACGGTGTCCCGGACCGATCCGATCCGCTTGCCGGTCTCCCCCAGCATGTTGACGATGTTGGCCTGGAAGAGCTGCCCGTCGAAAAGGGTCCCCATCATCTCGAAGATGGCGTCCCGGTCGACGGTCCGGGCCTCTTCGGCGACAAGATCCCGATCGACAATGGGGCGATCCCGGTCCGACAGGATCGCTTCGATCCGCCCCAAAAGCCCCTCCAGGTTGTCGAAATCCTTGTTGACGAAGGCGTCGGCGCCGGAGTTGAAGGCCCAGTATTTGTCCCGATCCTCGGAGAGGCTGGTGTGCATGATGATGGGAATGTCCCGGACGCCCCGCCGGTGCTTCAGCAGCCGGCTGGCCTGGTAGCCCTGGATGAGGGGCATCTCCACGTCCATAACTATGAGGTCGGGGATCTCGGCGTAGGCCGCTTCGATCCCCCGGGCCCCGTCGGCGGCCCGGACCACCGCGTAGCCGTGGTTTTTCAGCAGCCGGGTCAGCATGCCCGCCACCACGTCGGAATCATCCACCAGCAGAATTTTTTTAGTTTCGGTCATCTGTTCCTTATTCCAACCCGCGGGGGCGAAAAATCTTTCGCCCCTACCCGATCAGAGCCTTGACCTCCTGAATGAGATTCCCCCGGTCGAATTCCGATTTGACGATAAACCCGTTGGCGCCCTTTTCCATGAATTGGCGCCGGGTGTCGGGGTCGTCCACCGACGAAACCACGATGACCGGGGTTCCGCGGTTCCCGTCGTCCCGCCGGAGGTTTTCCACGAAGGTCAGCCCGTCCATCCGGGGCATCTTGATGTCGGTGATGATTAGGTGGAACCGCTGTTCCTTGAGCCGGTCGAGCCCTTCGATGCCGTCGGCGGCGGTCTCCACGGTGTAATTTTCCAGCTCCAGAATCGACCGCTGAATCTCCCGGGCCGAGTAGGAATCGTCCACCACCAGCACCCGCTTGTACTCCCGTCTGTCGGCGGAGAATTTCCGGCGGGTTTCGATGTCCCGGATCGACTTGAACCGGCGCATCACCTCCGGGATATAGAGGATGCTGACGATGTTGTAGTTGTCGTCGAAGACGATCCCCTGGAGCAGCCCCAGGCCCGACAGCCCCCTGGGCAGCGGTTTGTAGATGAGGGACGCGAACTGGACGACGGCGTCCACCCGGATCCCCACCATCTCCCCCATGGACTCCACCACCACCACGAAGATCCGGTCCCCCGGTTCCTCCTCCCAGGAGCGGTCGAGGACTGCGGCCAGGGGGTAGACCGGGACCACCTTGCCATGGAGCTTGACGGCCCACCGGTCGAGGATGGTCATCCGCTGGCTTTCGTCCACGATGGCGATCTCGTGGATAAAATTGGAAGGGATCAGGAATTTTTCGCCCCCGGCCGATACGAAAAAACCCTCCACCGTGGCCAGAGACAGGGGCAGAGACAGGATGAAGGTCGTGCCCGCGTCGGGCATGCTCTCCAGGGTGATGCGGCCCTTGACCTGCTCGATGTTGTGGCGAACGATGTCGAGGCCCATCCCCCGGCCCGAGAGATCCCGCACCGCGTCGGTGGTTGAAAAACTGGGAGAGAAGATGAAGCTGTTGAGGGCCGCCGGCTCCATGGCCCGGATCTCGTCGGCCTGGAGCGGGTTCTGAGCCATGGCCTTTTCCCGGATCTTGCCGTAATTGATCCCCCGGCCGTCGTCGGTCAGTCTGACGATGATGTTGCCCCCTTCGGAGCAGCAGTCGATGCGCAGCGTCCCCGCGGCGGGCTTCCCTTTGCGGCGGCGTGAATCGGGGGATTCCAGGCCGTGGTCGATGGCGTTGCGCACGAGGTGGATGAGCGGGTCGTTGAGCTTCTCCAGGACGAGCTTGTCCAGCAGGAGATCGCCGCCGTTTATGCTGAAATCGATTTCCTTGTCCAGGGACAGGGAGAGTTCCGCCACCATCTTCTCCAGGGGCGACAGGATCAGGGACATGGGCAGCATCCGGAGGCTGTAGATCTCGTCCTGGACCGCCAGGGTGGAGCGTTCCAGCAGGTCGATGGCCGAGGTGAAATTCTTCCGGATGCCCCTGATCCGCTTGAGGCAGCCGGTCTGCTGTTTCCGGTGCGCCGGGGTCCCGGCCTGCCCCGGATCGGCGGCCATCAACTCCCTGAACTCCGTCTCCAGTTCGTCGATGGCCCCCCATTCCTTTTTGAGCTGGAACTGGTTGAGAACAAGGGTGTTGAACTGGGAAATGATCCGCTCCATCCGGCTCAGCTTCACCCGGATCGTCTCGTATTGGACGATCCGGGACCCGTTGCGGGATGTGCCGCTCCCCGCGGTCGAATCCGAACCCACCGGCTGGCGGGGTTCGACGGCCGGCCTGAGTCCCTCCAGGGAAAAGGGCTCGCTGGCGCAGACCTTCTCGTAGACCGCCAGAAGGCCGCCGCCGGGCAGATCGTCGTCCTTTTCCGCCCGGATCTTGCCGGCGGCGCTCCGCAGATGATCGGTGGAGATGAAGACCAGCTGGATCAGGGGCCGGGAGAGGGCGTAGCGCTTTTCCCTGATGCCCTTGAAGACGTTTTCCAGGCCGTGGACGACTGCCTCGACATGGTTGAACTTGAGCATCCGGGACGAGCCCTTGACCGTGTGGAGGGCCCGCAGGAGCAGGTTGAGGGCGTCCTCGTTCTCCGGATCTTTTTTTAACGTAAGAACGGCGCCATCGAGCCGCTCTATGTTTTCGTTCAACTCATCGAGGTAGTTGTCGATGAATTCATCCCGGTCGCTTTCGCTAAACACCCTTGGGGCTCCTTTCGCCGTCTCCGAGTTTGTCGATCCATTTTCGGCACATATCGAGAAAATACCGGGCGTTGAACCCCTCCAGGAGAAACCGGAACCGGTAGCTGCCGGCGTCGATATAGGCTCGGATGTCCCCCTCGCACCGCCGGTATTCCGCCGCCGCCTGTTGGGGAAACCGGGCCCGGGTCAGCATGGCCAGGTGGAAGCGGGCCGGCCAGAACGCCGG
>JAABTM010000328.1 GCA_011389855.1 Desulfobacteraceae bacterium | reverse complement strand
TTACGGAATTCGATGGTGCGGTTGATGATGGCGTTGAGGCGCTCTTCGGCTGCCATGGAAGGGTAGGGGAGAATTTTCATATCGTTTCCTGTTTATAGCACTTCCTTTGACTACACCTGAGCAGCCTTATCTAAAACTTCGGCGGCCCATTGGTTGATGCTTTTACCCTGTAATTGAGACGCGGTGGCGACCGCGGCATGAATTTCGGGGCTGACGCGCAACATCAGATTGCCGGAGTAAGGTTTTTGCGCCGGACGTCCGGTTAGCTCGCTGACTTCGATATAATGATCAACCATCTCGTGAAACGCCGTCTCCAATTCATCGACAGTTGAACCGTGGAATACGACGATATCTGTGATTCCGGCCAGACGGCCCACAAAAATACGATCTTCCGCGTCAAATTCCACCCGTGCGTAGTAGCCTTTGTATGTCATGGTGTTCATGGTGTGATGCCTGCGCTTTCAAGAAATTCTCTGGCCGCCTTCACCCGGTATTTCAAGGATTCCTTGTTGGGATGGGGCCGGTGGAAATCAGCCCGTTTTCCATTGAGAATGAAGGTGACGGCGGAACCTTGGCCTTCATTTTTATCCGCGCCTAAAGCCAGAAACAGCGCCTCGATCTTCCGCCATTCGATGTTACCGTTGACCGGATCGGCAAAGATGGCTTCGAGCGTTTTACGGCGCCTGCTGTTCATACCCCCAATGATAGCACATTATGCTTGCAATTCAAGCATAAAACACTTGGACACATCATGCGACAGCGAAGTACACCGCCCCCACCAATACAATGCTCGCCACCCGAAACCCCTGTCCCATCAGCAGAATCTGGGTTCCCATTTTCGGAGAGAAGATGCCCATGTATCGCGGGAGTTGGTGACGGATGGCCCGGATGGGGAAGGCCACGATGTTGCCGATCAGAAGGGCCATCACCGTCTGTTTTACGCTCAGCACCCCGGCGTCCATCAGGGCGCCGGCGGCGGCGAAGCCGGAGGTGAACTCGGCGGCGAAGCTGAGGATCACCATGGAAAGCGCCTCCACGGGCATGAACGCCGACGCCGCGGCCCCCGAGAGCCAGTCCTGGGCCCATTGGAAAAAGCCCATGACGTTGATGAGGTAGATGAATATGTAGATGGGAACGACATACTGGGCGATGGCGGCCAATCGCAGGGGGAGTTTCCGGCGGATGCCGTCCCATATGGATTGGGTCTTCGGCTTTGCGTGCGCTTCCGAATCCGGCATGGCGCCGTCCTCATCCCGTACCATCATCTCCGGATGGAAGTGACCGTAAAGCAGGAAAAGCACTGTCCGCAACAGGGTTGCCAGAAAGGTCAGCAGAAAGTAAAGCGCCCCGGCCCATCCCGTGAGAGGGATCACGATGAAAAAGGTGGTGGGGAGGTGGAGAAAGTAGGCGGGCAACTGGTTGACGAAATTGGTCAGGAAGAGTTGTCCCCTGGAAATCCGATTCTCCTTGTAAAAATCGAGGAGCATGGCGTTGGCGGTCACGCCGGAAAAAAAGGCCGCCGTGAAAGCGGCGGAGCACCGGTTGCCGAGATTTCCGAATCGGAAAAACGGTCGGGCCAGCACGGCCAGGGACCGGGTCCAGCCGGCCGATTCGATGATTTGACCGGCCAGCAGGCCGACGCCGATGAAAAACAGCAGTCGGATCAGCGGCCAGATCAAGCGCCGATGGAGGGTTCCGGCGGTCATGCCCTCGACCCAGATGGTGCCGGCGACCAGCATGACCGCCGAGATGATCAACGAGACGACAAGGGGTTTCCAGTCGCCTTTTCGCTTATGCCGGCGACTTGCCATTTCGGTGCTTTGCGATGATCAGGGTCCAGTAGCCGGGCTTGCGGCTTTCCAGTTCGCGGATATCGGTGAGGATCTCCTCCTCGGGCAGACAAATGTGGCTGACGCCGACGCTGGTCCCCAGCATGTCGGCCTCCTGGAGGGCCGACGCGATGTCGCCGACATTTCGGTATGCCTTGAGGAAGACCACGTTTTCCGGTTTCCCGCCCAGGGACCGGAACCGATCCCCGCCCTTGACGCCGGAGGTGATCAGCAGGGATTCTTCCCCTTCCACCAGCGGCGTGTTCAACCGGGCCGCCGACGCCTGATAAGATGTGACGCCGGGCACCGTCTCGACCTCGATTTCGGGCGCGACGGCGCGGATGTTTTTCAGCAGGTAGCCGAAGGTGGAGTAGGTCATGGGGTCGCCCAGGGTCAGGAACGCGGCGTTGCAGCCGTTCTGGAGCGCCTCCACCATCGTGAGCGCGTTTTCTCGCCAGGATACGCTGGTTTGACCCCGATCATGGGTCATGGGAAAGGCCATGTGGATCACCGGTGTCTTGTCCGGGATGTGGGCCCGGGCCACGTTGACCGCGAGGCTGTAGTCGTTTTTGGTGGAGGCGGCGGCGTAGACCACATCCACTTCCCTCAAAACGCGCGCGGCCTTGAGGGTCATCAGTTCAGGGTCGCCGGGGCCGACCCCGATGCCGTAGAGTTTGCCGGTTGGAGTGTTCATGAGTCATCCTTTTTTCGCCGCTTCGGCGATTGCTAATTTGACGATGGCGTTCACCACGCTGGCCGCCACATTGGAGCCGCCCTTGCGTCCGATGTTCGTAATGCAGGGGAAGTCCGATGCCAGCAGTTCCTCTTTGGACTCGGCGGCGTTGACGAACCCGACGGGCAGGCCGATGATCAACGCGGGCCGGGCCTTTCCTTCCCTCGCCAGTTCCAGAAGCCGGAGCAGCGCGGTTGGCGCGTTGCCGACGACGTAGATGCCGCCGGCCATCTTTTCGGCGGCCATGTCCACCGCGGCTTTGGCGCGGGTAATGCCCTCCGACTCGGCCCCTTCCCGAACCGCCGGATCGGCGATGAAGCATTCCACGGCGCAGCCGAACCGGCCCGTATCGCCCTTGCGGATGCCTACTCTCGCCATCTCCGTATCGGTGATGATGGGTTTTCCCGACAGGATCGCCTCGATGCCCCGCTCGATGGCGCGGGGATGAAAGCGGACGCTGTCGATGTACTCGAAATCGGCCGACGTGTGGATCATGCGCCGGACGATGGTCCAGGCGGCCGGTGAAAAGGTATGGGGCCCGGCCTCCCGGTCGATGATCTCGAAGCTCAGGGCTTCTATAGCGTTGGGTTTCATTTATCCTGTCCTTTCGCGCCTGTAGGTCAGGCAGGTTTTGACGAAATGTTCGGCGAGCGCGGGTTGGCTGCCAAAGTGGAGATGGATGTAGCTGCCGATGGTCCGGTTCCGCCGATATCCTTCGGCGGCGGCCTTGCCGCCCTTTCGATCCGCCACCGCGTAGACGGTCTCGACCTCTTCCGATGCATCGATCCGTTCGGAGTAATGGAATTCGTGGCCCCGGGCCGTCGTGGCGGCGGGGCCTAAAAAGGTATCCTTTGTCAGCCGGATTTCACGATATCCCAGCGCTTTGCGTTTCGGCAGCATGCGGGTGGCGAACGGGAAGACGCCGGCCATGGCGTGGCGATGGCCGGACAGGTCATGGATTTCCTCGCACAAATACATGAAGCCGCCGCACTCGCCGTAAATGGGCATGCCCTCGTCGCTTTTCGTCTTCACCCAGTCCCGCATTCTGGCGTTATCCGCCAGACGGCCTGCGAACAGTTCGGGGTAGCCGCCGCCAAGGTACAGGCCGTCGAGGTCCTCGGGCGGACCGTCGGAGATGGGCGAAAAAAAGATGAGATCGGCGCCGAACCCGCGCAGGATGTCCAGGTTGTCTTCATAGTAGAAGCAAAAGGCGTTGTCGCGGGCGACGCCGATGCGAATGTTTTCAGAAATCTCCCTCGATCCCTCCTTAAAAAAGGGGGAGGAACTGATCGTTCCCCCCTTTTTAAACGGAGGGCGGGGGGGATTTTCCCTTAGCAGCTTATCGATGTCGATCCGTTCTTCCATGAGACCGGCCAGTTTGGCCGTGTCGTCGTCCGACAGTGGATGATCGCCTTCGGTGACAAGGCCCAGATGCCGTTCAGGGATGGCGATGGCGGTGTCCCGGAGGATGCCGCCGAGACACGGCATGTGGACGTTGCCCTCCAGGGCCTCTTTGAGATATTGGAGATGGCGCGCGCTGCCCAGGTTGTTGAAGACCACGCCGGCGAATCGCAGATCCGGATCGAACCGCTCGAACCCCTGGATCAGCGCGGCGGCGCTGCGGGCCATGGATCGCGCGTCCACCACCAGGACCACCGGCAGATCGAGCCATTTGGCCATCTGGGCGGCGGACCCGGCGTCGCTCTTGCCGTCGTAGCCGTCGAACAGGCCCATGACGCCCTCCACCACCGCGATGTCGGCGTCCTCTGAGTGTCGGCTGAAACAGGTCGTATTGTAGTCCCGGGACAGCATCCATCCATCCAGGTTCCGGCTGACGACGCCGGTCACCCGGGTGTGGTGACCCGGATCGATGAAATCCGGCCCGACCTTGAACGGCGCCACTCGCAGGTTTCTGCGCTTCAGGGCGGCCATGAGTCCCAGGGTTATCGTGGTTTTGCCGCAGCCGCTGTGGGTTCCGGCGATGAGTATGGCGTTGGTTGGTTTCACTTGAATCGATTCGGATATAAAATGTTTTTAATGGTGTGAATGCCCTCCAGCAAGCGCATGGTCGGACGTGAAACGATTTCCTCGTCGATGATGTAGATTTCCCCTTCCTGAATCGCCTTGATGATGCCGAATCCCGGTTCGTTCCGGATCTCCTCCACCGTCGGCTGGTTCATGGCGCCGTGCTGGGCCAGGTAGACATCGATTTCATGGGCGTGGGAGAGGATCTTCTCCTTGCCGTAGTTGGCGATGTTGGTGCCCCGGGACGGCGCCGCGTCCTCGGCCGCGTTGATGCCGCCGGCGGTCTCCAGGGCGAAGACGGCCATGGAATCCTGGGAAAAGGTTTTCATCCGGCTGTGGATGGCTTCGAAATAGACCCGTTTTTTGAGGGTGATGGGTTCCGTTTTCGCCCGAATGGCGGCCGTTTCCGACTGGAACCGCGCCGCCATTTCCAGAGCGGCGGCTTCTTTTCCTGTCAGAATGCCGAGTATCCGCCAGTACCGGTACATCTCTTCGACGGTTCCCGGCTGGACCGACACGACGGTGATGCCGCTTTTTTCCAGCCGCGCCATCAGTTGAAAATATCCCCGGTCTATCATGGGGCGGATGAGCACCAGATCGGGCCGGGCCGCGAGAAATTTTTCCGGATCATCGTGGTAAGAGAATCGCGGCTTTTCCATCGCCGCCGGCGGATAGGATTCGCTCCGGGAGACCCCGATGACGGCCTCGCCCGCGCCCAGGGCGAACAGGTTTTCGGTGTGGGCGCCGTACAGTGAGATGATCCGATCAAAAGGTCTTTCCACG
>JAABTM010000070.1 GCA_011389855.1 Desulfobacteraceae bacterium | reverse complement strand
CGGGGGGAGGCCCCCCGGCAATTGAACGATGCTTGTTTACACTTCCTTGACCACGATGTTCTGCTCGGTGTCCGCCCGCTGAATCTGGGTCTCGCTGGTGGTGGACATTTCCGCCTTGAAGCAGAGCGCCCACATCATGATGATGCCGAGAATCCACCAGAAGATCTGATAGGACCAGAGCGGGGAGAAACCGAACACGGAGGGCGCGCTGTTGCCCAGGTAACAGGCCGGTCCGATGGCGAAGAAGTACCATACGGGAACCACAACCTTCATGATCTTGCGCCACTTCTTGCCGTTCTCGGTGGGTTCGTCCACATCGTCCAGCCATTTGCGCATTTCGGCCTGCCGTTCGGTGGTTTCCTGGTCGTCTTGGACTCCGGCGGCCTTAACGAGATACGCGACAGCCAGACCGGTGAAGGTGCCCCAGAAGGCGCAGTGCATGGAGAGCGGGTTGGGCCATATCTTGTAGGTTAAAAACACCGCGATCATGCCCGCAAGAACGCCCAGCATGGCCCCCTTGGAGGGGAACTTGAAACCCCATATGACCCCCACCAGGAGCACATACATGACGAAACCGAAGGCTGTTGCCAGCGCCCCCAGAATAACGAGGGCCGCCGTCGAGGTGAGACCGATGACAAGCGCCAGAATGGTTAGCAGGGTGGCCAGAAGACGATTGACCCAGATCTGCTCGGCGTCGCTCACGTTCTGCTTTTTGATGTATCTCCAGTAGACGTCCCGGAGCAGGATCGATCCACCGGTGCCGATGTAAGGCGCGGCGGTGGAATGAATGGCCGCGATGGCGCCCATGAACACCAGGCCCAGCATGACCGGCGGCAGGAAGCGCTGCATCAGCAGCGGCACGACGGTTCTATTGTTTAGGGTAGCGAATTCGCCGATGCCCTGGATTTCGAGGATCTTGGCGCCCATGCCCTGGAAAGCGGTGAAGAAGAACAGCGCGAAGCCGACCACGAAGGTGGACATGAAGGCCTGCTGCCAGGCCAGGGGCTTCGGGGACTTGATGCCGAAGGTCCACATGGTGAACGCCGGGGAGGACTGAATCCCCATGAGGGCGAACATGTAGGTGAGAATCATCACCGCCGTCCAGGCGGATTCGCCTTCGGCGCCGCCCAGGCCGAAGTTGATCACCCGTGGCACTCTCAGGAGTTGCTTGTCTTGCAGGTTGGCGACAGCCTCGGAAAAACCGGACCATCCGCCGAACTGTTTCGACTGGATGACGAAGAACCCGAGGATGATGATGCCGCCCACAAGGAGGATGAACTGGATCACCCCGACCCACGTTGACGCTTTCAGACCGCCGGTGCAGACATAAAACCATACGATGAACGCGAGGAAAAGCGCGCCGAAGGTGAACGGAACGCCCGCGATGACGTTGAACAGGGCGCCGGCCGCCATGAGCTGCACCGCCGAGTAGAAAATGGAGTACAGCACGGCGGTGACCACCACCAGCCAGCGGATCACCTCGTTGTTATAGTAATAGGCGTACATGTCGCCGGGGGTGATGAACCCGTAGCGCTTGCCCAGCAGCCAGGTCCGTTTCGAGAAAAACGTCCCGGTGATGGGAATGGTCAACACGTAAAAGGACGCGAAGGCGTATGCCAACCCGTCCCGCCAGATCAGACCCGGATGACCGATGAAGGTCCAGCCCGAGAACGAGGCCGCCGTCGCCGCCATCAAAAAGGCGGCGAAAGGAATGGAACGGCCGGCGATGGAGTAACCCGAAGAGGTCTTTTCCGTGAAATACCCCTTCAGCCCCCAGTAGAAACAGTAGATGATGTAAAGTCCAAGGAATATGTATACCCATACGGTACTCGTGCCCATTTTTAATCCTCCTGTGCTATCAATGCAAGAAGTTGACCGGCAAACTTACCCGATGCATCCCGAAAAGTCTTTGGATGCGCCTGTATCGACTCTTTGTTCTCACCCCCTTTCTGGGCTGCCTTGTATTGTTGACATATAGATGAACCCCCTTACTTCTTCCCCACCATTTCGGTGATGTGCTCGACGATTTCGGGGTTTGCCAGGGTCATGACGTCCCCCACATCCGATTCGTTGGAGATGGCGCCCAGGACGCGGCGCATGATCTTCCCGGACCGGGTTTTGGGCATGTCGGGGACGATCCAGACCTTTCGGGGCTTGGCGATGGCGCCGATCTCCTTGACGATGGTCTGGATGATCTTCTTTTCCAGGTCTTCGGACGCCTCGAAGCCCGGTTTGAGGGAGACGTACAGATCGGGCTCCTTGCCCTTGATCTCGTGCTTGACCGGGACGACCGCCGCTTCCGCGACCTCTTCCACCACCAGGGCGGCGGATTCGATCTCCTTGGTGCCCAGCCGGTGGCCGGAGACGTTGATGACGTCGTCGATGCGGCCCAGAATTCGGACATAGCCGTCCTCGGCCATCACCGCCGCGTCGCCGGTCAGATAGGGCCAGTCGCGCCAGTCGGTGGACTTGGGATCTTTGCAGTACCGTTCAAAGTACTGGCGCACGAACCGGTCCCGGTCGCCCCAGATGGTCTGGAACATGCCGGGCCAGGGGTTCTGGATACAGATGTTGCCCGCCTTTCCGGCCCCCGGCGGGATCTCCTTGCCGTCTTCGTCGTAAATGATGGGATGGATGCCGGGCATGCCGGGGCCGGCGCTGCCGGGTTTCATGGGCTTCAGGGCCGGGAGGGTGGAGCAGAGGAACCCGCCGGTTTCGGTCTGCCACCAGGTGTCCACGATGGCCGCTTTGCCCTTTCCGACCACCTTGTAGTACCATCTCCAGACCTCGGGCTCGATGGGTTCGCCCACGGTGGTCATGTGCTTGAAGTCGTAGTTGTACTTCGCGGGCTCGTCCGGGCCGATCTTCCGCAGGGCCCGGATGGCGGTGGGGGCGGTGTGGAAGATGTTGACATCCAGATCCTGGGCGATTCGCCAGCACCGGCCGGCGTCGGGATAGTTGGGAATCCCTTCGTAGATGACGGAAGAGGCGCAAAGCGCCAGCGGACCATAAACAATGTAGGAATGACCGGTGATCCAGCCGATGTCCGCCATGCACCAGTACACGTCTTCGGGATGGATGTCCTGGACGTATTTGGAGGTGCCGGTCACATAGGCCAGGTAGCCGCCGGTGCCGTGCTGGCAGCCCTTGGGCTTGCCGGTGGTGCCGGAGGTGTACATCAGGAACAGGGGCGCTTCCGCCGGCATGGGGACCGGATCGACCCGGACGCCGTAGTAGTCCTTCAGGATGTCGTTGACAAACACGTCCCGGCCTTCGACCATGGGGACTTCCGAGGAATACTTGCCGGGATACCTCTGCCAGACGAGCACTTTTTTGAGTTTCCGGCCTTCCTTTTCCGCCTCGGCCGCAGCTTCGTCCGCCTTTTCCTTGTGGCTGAGCAGTTTGCCGCCCCGGTAATAGGCGTCCATGGTGAAGAGGAATTCGGAGCCGGAATCGACGACGCGGTCGGCCGCCGCCTTGCCGCTGAAGCCGCCGAACACCTGGGAGTGGATGACCCCCAGCCGGGCGCAGGCCAGCATGGTGATGGGCAGTTCCGGCGTCATGGGAAGATGTAGGGTGACCCGGTCGCCCGCCTTGAGGCCGCAGTAGTCCCGCAGCACGGCCGCCATCTCGTTGACCCGCACATAGAGTTCCTGGTAGGTGATGTGCTCGGTCTTTTCTTCTACCAGTTCGGGGACGAAATGGAGCGCCGTCTTGTTCTTGTTCTTCTTCAGGTGGCGGTCCACGCAGTTGTAGGAGGCGTTGATCTTGCCTCCCTTGAACCATTTGAAGCAGGGCGCGTCGCTGGTGTCGAGGATCTCGTCCCAGTATTCGTACCAGTCGAGCAGATCCGCGTACTCCTTGAAGCAGTTGGGGAAATTGTCCAGGCTGAACCGATCATAGATCCCCATGTCGGCCATGTTCGCCTGGGCGATGAAATCCACCGAAGGCATGTACAGCCCTTCTTCCTGCCAGTGAACCGCGATTTCAGCTTCCGATCCGCCATATTCTTTTTCTTCCGCCATCTCTTACTGCCTCCTTTTTTGTTGCTTAGGGTTTACGGGTTTATGTTGAACCATCCGCCTTCCTCGAACCACCCTTTTTCGCAGGCGTTTTCCGGATCCCCCGTTCGAAGACCTCGAACGCGGTCCCGAGCGTCTGTTTCAGGTAGTTCTTTTCGTCATTGATGATCCGTTTGCTCTCCTCCCACAGCACAACCCCGGAGAAGATCGCCCATACGATCCCCGCCAGGGCCACGGGGTGCTCGTCGATGAATTCCCCCTCCTCGATGCCCTCCGCGAACAGCCTCGCCGTGGTCTGGATGGAACTCTGGGAAAGTTCCTTTATGTTGTCGAGCAGTTCGGGAGAGAGGTTTTTGAGGGTTTCGCTGGACTGGAGGTGGAACATGTTGATAAGCATCACCGGATCGAATTCGTAGACATCGTACATGGCCTCCTTGAGGGCCTCGATCCGGTCCCTGGGCTTTTTTTCGCCCTCGGTGTTGGTGATGTGCTCGAGCCGGATATTGAGATATTGTAGAATCCGGATCGAAAGGGATGAAAACAGTTCGTCTTTGTTCTTGAAATACAGATACAGCGTCCCGGGGCTCAATTCCGCCTCTTTGGCGATGTCTTCCATGGTCGCCTTGTTGAGGCCTTTTTCAGAGAAAACCCGCTTCGCGGCCACCATGATCTGTTGGCGCCGTCGTTCTCTTTCTCGCTTTTTCCGTTCCTGTATTCCCATAATTTAATGAATCTAATTTATTTGTTTGGGCACACTATGGAATATACTTTTACCTTAGTCAAGAAAAAAAATTCATTTTTTCGACATTTAAATAAAAATTATCGGAAAATCGTTTTCTAAAACGATGCTATTTAACGGATTTTCGGGGTGTTAAATGCTACCTGTGGTGTAAAAATTTTTATGGAGGCGATCAGGAAAGGATCGTTCTCAGGGCCGGATGTGAGAGGATTTCGCCGATGCGGCGGTTCCGGTCGGACAGTTCGGAGCGGGATTTGAACGTCAGGGAGAGGCTGTAAACCGGGGATTCGAATCCTTTGGGGGGGATCAACTGGACGCCCTCGCCCAGGGGCAGTTCCCGGACGGCTTCGTTAAAGGCGGCCTCGGCCCGGCTGATGGCCGGATACCGGCGACGCCTCAGCCAGCGGCGCAGGGCGGCGGCCCGCTGGTTCCGATCCGCTTCGGCGTCCCCAAGTATGGATTGCACCCCGTCGTCGTCTAAAACATCCGCCTCGGTCCGCTCCTCCCGCGACGCGATCTCCTGCAACAGGGTCAGCACCTCCCGCTGCTTGCCGAGGCTCAGCTTGAGGTCGCGAAACAGGCGGGCGAGGGCGACGGCCAGGTCGGGATCCAGGGCCGAGAGGGTCCGGGCCATGGAAAGCGAAATCGCCCCGGCCAGGATGCCCGATTGGAGTTCGGCCGGCAGCGTACACAGTGGAAGCAGCTTCCGGATGGGATCGGGCGCGTCGGGGAGCCCCAGGTCTCCCGCGGCCGCGGCCAGGTCGGCGGGGTCCGGGAGATGGCGCCGCAACAACGTCAGGGCCCGGGAAATTTCGATAGGGTTGAGGGACCGCTGGAACGCATTGTCCGCCGCGGCCAGCCGGGCGCACGTCAGCCCCGGCGTCTCCGGCGGAAGAACGCGGGCCGGAATCCGGCGCCGGCCCAGCGCGTTGCAGGCGGCCACCCGCCGGAATCCGGCGATGATCCGAAAACCGGGGTCGCCGCCGTCACCGGATTTGGAGAGGAGGAGGGGAGGGGAGATGAGCCCCACCCCCCGGATCGATTTCGCCAGACCGGCGTCCTCGGTGTTCGTGGTGATGCGGAAGGCGTTGTCTTCCGCATCGATGCGCGTCAGGTCGACGACGGCGTCGTCAAATGCCATCGGCGCCGCCGGTAAGCCGCTCCAGCGCTTCCAGGTATTTTTTCCGGGTGTTTTCGATGACCGCTTCCGGGAGGGAAGGGGCGGGAGGGGTTTTGTCCCATTTAACGGAGACGAGGTAATCCCGCAGGTACTGCTTGTCGAAGCTCTCCTGGCCGCCGCCTGGGCGGTAGCGGTCCTGGGGCCAGAACCGGGACGAGTCGGGGGTGAGGACTTCGTCGATGAGGATGAGATCGCCGTCCTTCAGTCCGAATTCGAATTTGGTGTCGGCGATGACGATCCCCTTCTCCCGGGCCAGTTCCGCCCCCCGGTTGTAGATCCGGAGGCTCAGATCCCTGGCCTTCTCAGCCATGGGGCGGCCGATCCGGCGGGCGGCTTCCTCGAAATCGATGTTGATGTCGTGAGCCCCTGCCTCTTCCTTGGTGGAGGGGGTGAAGAGCGGATCCTGCAGCCGGTCCGACTCCACCAGTCCGTCGGGGAGCGGAATGCCGCAGACCGAGCCGTCCTGAAGGTAGGACTTCCATCCAGACCCCGAGATGTAGCCCCGCACCACGCATTCGATGGTCAGGGGTTCGGTCTTTTCCACCAGCATGCTCCGTCCTTCCAGAATGTCGGCATAGGGCCGGCAGGCCGGGGGAAAATCCGCCACGTTGCCGGAAATGACGTGGTTTTTCACCAAAGAGGCCATCTTCCCGAACCAGAACAGAGAGATTTGGGTCAGCACCTTCCCCTTGTCGGGGATGGGATCCGGCATCACCACGTCAAAGGCGGAAATCCGGTCGCTGGCGACCATGAGGAGGGCGTCCCCCAGATCGTAGAGATCCCGGACCTTGCCCCGTTTGATTAACGTCAACTCCTTAAAATCGGTTTCATAAACGGCTGTACTCACGCGCTTTACTCCTATAACTCGTCTAAAGATCGTTGTTGTCTGAACAGCACCACGAACCCCTTCAGGTTCCGCAGGGCGGCATCGTCCATCTCCTTGAACCGGACGCCGGTGCGGGCCGCGCCCCGGTCGTCGATCCGGCAGTGGACGACCTCGCCTTTCACCGTCACCAGTTCCTCTTCCAGGGCCAGCGTCAGATCCACCCCCTGCCCGCTTTCCATGGGGAAATGGGTTTCCAGCAGGATTCCCGACTCCGATATGTTCAAGGTCTTGCCGATCCCCTCGGCAACGGGCCCCTCCCCGTCTTCCACGGCGACGTGGGACAGGTTTTCCGAATCGATCCGGATGTGTCTTCGTTTTTCAATGCTCATATCGTCCCGGCATCCTTATTTTTTTTTGGATTTTGGCTGCTTTCGGGTCCGGTCGGCCGCATTCCGCCGCTGAAAGTCGTAGGCCAGCCGGGTCGCGACCATGACGCTGGTGGAGACATTGTCGATCAATCCGCGGAACATGCCGGAAAGCCCTTCGTACTCCTCCTTGAGCCGGGTGATGTCCGGCTTGTCCACCTTGAAGGTCGAGGTGGCGAAGACCGACGCCGTCAGGGGTTCGTGCCCGATGTCCAGAAAGGGGATCTTCCCGACAAAATCCCCGGGTCCGAGTTTGGCCAGCAGCAGTTGACCGATGTCCGTGTGCTGGACCACGAACGCCCCGCCTTCGACGATGGTGAAGAAGTTGCGGAGTTCGCTGCTGCTCTGGCGGATCACCAGTTTGGCGTTTTTCAGCAGTTCTTTGGCTTCGTGGGCGTTCTGGCGGGCCCCGATGGCGTGCTCGGTCACCTCCCGCAACCGGTTTTCCAGGCTCTTGAGCAGCTTGCGAAAGGCCGGGGACAGGGCGGCGTATTCCGAGGTCAGGCGCTGGGTGTCGAGGACCCCCAGTTGGACGTCGGAGGCCGCCACCGCCGTGGCGTTCCTGGGGCCTCCTTTAAAAGAAAGGGCGTCGAGGCTTCCCAGAAAGGCGCCGTCCCCCATCCGGTAGAGCTTGAGGGGGCCCTTGCTCGTCTCCTTGACGATGTCCACCAGCCCCTCCAGAACGGTCCAGTTCCAGGAACCGTGGGTGTTCTCCTCCACGATGGTCTGCCCTTCGGAAAAGGCGTCTTCGCTGACCACGTACATGTAATCCACCAGCGGCCCCTTGATGACGGTATGGGAGACGGGCTTGTCGTAGCTGGTGGCCTCGTCGGCGGCGGCGGCCATCTGCTCTTCGAAGGAGATCGGTCCCAGCTTCTCGATCTGCCCGTCGTCCAGCATTCGATTGCCGTCGAGGATAATGGCCATCCGGTTTTCGCTGATGATTTTGGGGACCTCGACCTCTTCTTCGACGAATTCGAAGGTCCCTTCCAGCCAGCCGAAAAGCGCGTAGGCGGCCTTCAGTCCGGTTTTGTCCCGGGCTTTGGCGTTGATGATGTTGCCCTTGACGAAATAGAGCAGGCCGGGCTCCGACGCGTATTGGGAGATGATCCGAAGCACGCCGGTGCCGCCGTTGGGACCGATGACCTGGATAAGATCCCCCAGGGCGAGAAAATCGAGACTGCCGGATAGTACGGGTGCGCCCATAGACTATTGACCTTACCACCCCATCTGTTTTTTGAGAGATTTCAGCGTCAGCTTGATGCAGGTCTTCAACGTGTCTCCGACGCCGTCGCCTTTGACGGCGCTGGCGGGGAAGGAGGGCGCCTTGAGCTGGCGATTGAGATCCCGCTCCATGGTCTTGTAGGGCATGAGCGGGATGCCCTGTTCCGCCAGGTCCCGTTTGTTGTATTGCAGAACCAGTGGAATTTTGAAGATGCTGAGGCCGTATTCCTTGAGGTTTTCGTGAAGATCCTTCAGGGAAAGGATGTTCTTTTTCCGCCGGACCGCCAGGGAGTCGGCCACGAAGACCAGGCCGTCCACCTCCCGGAGCACCATCTTCCGGGTGGCGCTGTATTTCACCTGTCCGGGCACCGTGTAGAGCTGGAGCCGGATGTCGTAGCCCCGGATCTTGCCCAACCCCATGGGCAGAAAATCGAAGAAGAGGGTCCGGTCCCCGTCGGTTTCAGTGGTGATCATATCTCCGGTGACCTGTTTCTGGAACGTCTTAAAGATATACTCGATATTCGTGGTTTTCCCGCACCGGCCCGGACCGTAGTAAACGATCTTGCACTCGACTTCCCGCTTTTTAAGATTGATGTTGGCCATGATCCGTTTTCTGTGGGTAGGTTACCTGATGTGCTGGATCTGAATGTCCAGGCTGTAGTCGCCCTGCTTGGGACCGGATTCTATGCGCGATTTGGAGAAGACCACCCCCTCGCCGTTGAACATGGCGATGGGAGAATAGAAATGGACCTTTTTGAGTTCGAGCCCCGTCCGGAGGGTTTCGATGAGGGTCTTGTCCGATGAGGAGATCAGCAGATTGATGACCCGCCCCGACTGGAAGCTGACGTCGTACTCCACCGTTCTGCCTTTGCCCGGCCCTTCCTCCAAAGTGATCTCCACTGAGCTGATGTCGATGATCTCCTCTTCGGAGATCTCCTCGCCCACGACCTCGACCTCCACCAGCTCCGGCATGATGATCTCGCCGTCCATGACCCCCTGATCCTCCACCACGGTCGGTCGGACCGTCGGCGCGGGTTCCCGGACCGGCAGGGTCTCCCGAATCCCTTTTTTGTCGAGGATGGACTGGAGAAAGACGCGGAGCTTGTTGAGTTCCTCGGCGGAGAGAACCTCGTTGTCGAACCATTCCCGGTACTGGGCCGCGGCGTCGTCCAGGGCGTCCAGGGTCACGTGGCAGCGGATGATGTTTTTGGCGGCGTCGAGCTTGAACTCTTCCCGGCCCATCAACTGCCGGAATTCCCGCATCGCCCGTTCGAACTGGCCGAACCTGACCAGGGCGACGGCGCCTTCCAGGTCCCGGCTCTCCTCCTTTTCGGCGAAGGCGAACTTCTCCTTGATGATGTTCTGGGCTTTTTCCGTCACCTCCGACATGTCCGGAGAGGCGTCGATGCGCGCGATCTCCGCTTTCAGATCCCTGATCCGCCCGGCCACCGCCTGCAGGAGTTTTGTGTTGCCGATGCGGGCGGCGTGCTTTTTGAGCATCCGGCCGGCCTGGATGTACTGTTCCAACGCTTCGTTGAGGAGCCCCTGGGACTTGTACAGTTCGGCGTGCCGCAGCAGGGATTTGATCTCTTTTTTAATGTCCATCCGTCCCCTCGTTCGCGCTTCCGGCGGCGGCCGCCGGGAGCATTTGTTGGCCGCGTAGCTCTATGCATTGATATACCAATATTTTATACTCTCTACTCCATTTATGATCGCCCTGTCAATATCTGATAAATGGATTGACAACCCATGCGAGTGTGCTATTTATTCCCTTTCGGTTCAATGAAGTTTTCACAATTGTCTCGACAGACAATTTTTTTAACAGTTTAACTCTCAATTTAAAAGGAGGTTTTCCATGAAACAGAAGGTAACCGTTGTCGGCGCCGGCAATGTAGGCGCCACCGCGGCCCAGCGGCTGGCCGAAAAAGAATTGTGCGACGTGGTGCTGGTGGACGTGGTGGAAGGCGTCCCCCAGGGGAAATCCCTGGATCTGACCGAAGCGGCGCCCATTGAAAAACACGACGCCCATCTGACCGGGACCAACGGCTACGAGGAGACGGCCGGATCGAACATCGTGATCATCACCGCCGGCATCCCCCGGAAACCGGGCATGAGCCGGGACGACCTCATCAGCACCAACGCCGGGATCATGAAGAGCGTCACCGAGCAGGTGGTCAAGCATTCGCCGGACAGCATCCTCATCATCGTCAG
Organism: Desulfobacteraceae bacterium; assembly: GCA_011389855.1. Lineage (GTDB taxonomy): Bacteria > Desulfobacterota > Desulfobacteria > Desulfobacterales > JAABSP01 > JAABTD01. Next base: position 7,763 of record JAABTM010000070.1, on the reverse strand, counting down.
CAACCCCCTGGACGCCATGTGCCACGTGGCCTTAGACGCGAGCGGATTCCCCAAAAACCGGGTCATGGGCATGGCAGGCGTTCTCGACTCGGCGCGGTTCCGGGCCTTCATCGCCATGGAACTCGACGTTTCCGTGGAAAACACCCACGCCTTCGTCCTGGGCGGCCATGGGGACACCATGGTGCCGCTGCCCCGGTTCTCCACCGTGGCGGGCATCCCCATCACCGAACTCATGAGCAAGGAGCGCATCGACGCCCTGGTCAAACGGACCGCCAACGGCGGGGCCGAGATCGTCAGCCTGCTCAAGACCGGCAGCGCCTACTACGCCCCGGCCTCGGCGGCCGTGGAAATGGCCGAGTCGATCCTCAAGGACAAGAAAAAGATCCTCCCCTGCGCCGCCTACCTCCAGGGCGAATACGACTGCCAAGATCTGTTCATCGGCGTGCCGGTCAAACTGGGCGCCGACGGCATCGAGGGGGTGATCGAGATCTCCCTCACCGATGAAGAGAAGGTCGCGCTGAAGAAATCCGCGGATTCCGTCCAGGAACTCAAAGAGACCCTCAAAAAGCTGGCGTAGACATTTTCTGACGTTTGGGTAGGGGCGAAAAATTTTTCGCCCCTACGCCCCTATCCTATTCAGGGCCCATCCTCGGCCTCCAGCGCCGCCTTGACGCTCTCCGCCGCGCTATACGTCATGCCGGGCGCGGCCCGGAGTTCTTCCACCGTGGCCTCCCGCATTTTCCGGATCGACCCGAAATGGCGGAGTAGCGCGGTTTTCCGTTTCTTTCCGATCCCGCTCACCCCGTCCAGCACCGAGGACAGGGCGCTCTTGGCCCGCCGTTTCCGGTGGAACGCAATGGCGAACCGATGGGCCTCGTCCCGTATCCGCTGAAGGAGAAACAGCGGGTCGCGATCCTTGCCGAACAGGATCGGGTTGGACCGTCCCGGCCGGAAGATCTTGTCTTCGGTCTCCCCCTTCTCTTCGTCCTTCTTGGCGATGGCCGCCACTTCGAACCGGTCGGAGATCCCCAGTTCCCCCATGACCGCCAGGGCGATGTTGAGCTGTCCCTTGCCGCCGTCCACCATCAAAAGATCCGGGAAAGGTTCCGAATCCGGACCTTTGCCGTACCGGCGCTTCAGCACCTCGGCCATGCTGGCGTAATCGTCGTTCAAATCCCCGACGCTTTTGATCCGGTATTTCCGGTATCCTGATTTGTCGGGCCGGCCCGCCTGGAACGTCACCAGGGCCGCCACGGGGTTCGTGCCCGAAATGTTGGAGTTGTCCACGCACTCGATCCGGACCGGGAGTTTGTCCAGATGCAGGCGTTTCTGGGCCCGGGTCAGCAGCCCGATGTCCGCCGAGCGCTCCGTGATCCATTCCTCCATCCCGTCCCGGGCGTTGTCCTCGGCCATGCGCAGGAGGGCCGCCCGCTCCCCCCGCTGGGGCCACATCACATGGACCCGTCGCCCTTTGATCGAGGTGAGCCAGTCCGCCAGCAGATCGGCGTCCTCCAGAAGGGACGGCGTCAGCACCTCGTTGGGGATGAACCGGCTCCCTTCGTAGTACTGGCGGATAAAGGCGGCGATGGTCTCCTCCCTGGGGGCCAGGGCCTCCTCGAACCGGAAGTGGCGCATCCCCATGACGTAGCCCCCCCGGACCGAAAGCAGCGTCACCAGGCAGAGGTTGTCGGACCGGGTCGCGGCCAGCACGTCGCGGTCCTGGAAATCGGCGGTTACCGCCACTTGCTTTTCCAGGGTCCGCTGGAGCGCATACATCCGGTCCCGGAGCCGGGCCGCGGCCTCGAAATCCCGGGCCTCGGCCGCCGCCGTCATTTCGGCCTTCAGGGTTCGCACCAGTTCCGGGGTCCGGCCCCGGAGAAAGAGGGTCACCTCCCGGACGATGGCCCCGTAGGTCTCCGGATCAACCTTTTTGCTGCACGGCGCCAGGCAGGATCCCATCTGGTAATTGAGGCAGGGCCGGACCCGTTCCTTCAATCGCCGGTTCCGGCATTTCCGGAGTCCGAAGGTCTTTTCGATGAAGCGATGGGTCTGCCGGGCCGCATTCGCCGACGAAAAGGGGCCGAAATAGAGGGCCCCGTCGTTTTCCGGCTTTCGGACGATGGAGAGGGTCGGAAACGGGTTTTGGACGTCCAACCGGAGCGAGGGGTACCGCTTGTCGTCCTTGAGGATGACGTTGTACCGGGGCCGGTGCCGTTTGATCAGGTTCGACTCCAGGATCAGGGCCTCGTTTTCGGTATGGGTGAGAATGGTCTCGAAGGTCGCGATCTTCCGGACCAGGATCCCGGTCTTGATGTCCATCCCGTTGTTTTTTTTGAAATAGGAGGTCAACCGCTTCTTCAGGTTGCCCGCCTTGCCCACGTAGATCACCTTCCCGTCGGCGTCCTTCATGAGGTAGACGCCGGGTCCGGTGGAGACCCTGAGCAATTTTTCGATTAATTCCGTCATCATGGCCGGAAACATATACCATATTCCCCGCTGTAAAGCGACCGTCGCGTTAAGCCGACAAAATAACATTCATTTTTTAACCTGAATAAATTTAATTTTATCTCTTGTATTTTATTACACCAATGTGGTATTGGAATCGAAAAGATGCAGGACATCGAAAAAGGAGGTGATAAGATCTGCAGGGTTCGTTTCACGAACAGAGTGAGGAACAATTGTTTGGATTAATCCATTAAAAAGAGGAGAAAAACATGAAAAGAATCATCATCGTTACACTGGTATTGATCTTTGGGCTGTGTCTGGCGACCAACGCGCTGGCCGCCGGCAAGGAAGACGCCAAAAAGAACGTTGAAACCGTCGTGGCGGCCGTCGACGGCTGCAAGGACACCGCAACCATCAACGCCAATGATTATGATCCTTACGTCTTTATCCTGAAGGAAGACGGCATGCTGGTGGTCCATCCCTCGCTGACCGGAAAAAGCCTGAAGGAAGTGGCCCCGCCGGTTTACGAAGCGATCGTCACCTCGGTGAAGGAAGGGAAGGAAACGGCCGATTATATGTGGAAGGGCGCCATGAAGCATTCCTTCGTCCAGAAGACGAAGAACGGCCTGATCGTGGGCAGCGGCTACAGCGAATAATCGCCAATTAAGCGTTGGGACAAAAAAAGGGCGGCGGTTCGCGCCCTTTTTTTACGCCAGCTCCTTCAACGCCGCGATCCGGTCCCGAAGGTCCGCGGCCCGCTCGAACGCCAGCTCTTTGGCGGCCTTTTCCATCTCCGCCTCCATCTCCCGAATCATTTCCCGGACATCCTTATCCCCGGCGGCATCCCCGTAGGCGGCCACAGGTTCGGCCACCTTCGCCAGATCGGCCGGCGGCGTTTCCCCTTCGGGGCCGGCGGTTTTGACGAATTCGAAGACATTGGCGATGTGTTTGTGGATGGTGGCCGGGGTGATGCCGCGGCGGGCGTTGTAGGCCTGCTGGATCTCCCGCCGCCGGCCCGTTTCGTCGATGGTCTGCTGCATGGAGCGGGTCACCGCGTCGCCGTATAGGATCACCTTTCCTTCGACGTTCCGGGCCGCCCGGCCGCAGGTCTGGATCAGGGACCGGGTGGACCGGAGAAACCCCTCCTTGTCGGCGTCCAGCACCGCCACCAGCGAGACCTCGGGGATGTCGAGCCCCTCCCGGAGCAGGTTGATGCCGATGAGCACGTCGAAGACGCCCTTGCGGAGATCCTGGATGATCTCCATCCGCTCCAGGGTGGTGATGTCGGCGTGGAGGTACCGGACCGGGATCCCCAGATCGGCGTAGTATTCCGTCAGATCCTCGGCCATCCGCTTGGTGAGAGTGGTCGCCAACACCCGCTCGCCGCGGGCCAGCCGTTTCCGGATCTCCTCCAGGAGGTCGTCCACCTGGCGGCGGGCGCCGCGCACCTCGATGACGGGGTCCAGCAGACCCGTGGGCCGGGCGATCAGCTCCACCATGCTGTCCCGGCCTTTTTCCCGCTCATAGTCGGCGGGCGTGGCCGAGACGTAGACCACCTGCTTCACCCGCTCCTCGAACTCTTCGAACCGCAGCGGCCGGTTGTCCAGGGCCGAGGGCAGCCGGAACCCGAACTCCACCAAAGTCTCTTTCCGGGACCGGTCCCCGTTGTACATGCCCCGGAGCTGGGGCACGCCGATGTGGCTCTCGTCGATGAAGACCAAAAAGTCGTCGGGAAAATAGTCTAGAAGGGTAGGGGGGGGATGGCCCGGTTTCCGCCCCGTCAGGTGGCGGGAATAGTTCTCGATGCCGTTGCAGTACCCGATCTCCAGCATCATCTCCAGGTCGAACTGGGTCCGCTCCTCGATGCGCTGGGCCTCGATGAGCTTGTTCTCCGACCGGAAATAGTCGATGCGCTCCTTGAGTTCGGCGTTGATGGTCTCCACGGCCCGCTGGAGGGTCCCCTTTTCGGTGACGTAGTGGCTGGCCGGAAAAAGCGTCAATTCGTCCAGCCGCCGCAATACCTCGCCCCGAAGGGGATCGATCTCGGCGATGGCCTCGATCTCGTCCCCGAAAAAATCGATTCGGATGGCCCGGTCCTCTTCATAGGCCGGGAAGATCTCCACCCGGTCCCCCCGGACCCGGAAGACCCCGCGATGAAAATCGACGTCGTTGCGCTCGTAGTGGATCTCCACCAGCCGGGAGAGGAGCCGGTCCCGGTTCAATTCCTCGTCGGTCTCCAGGTTGATCCGCATCCCCAGGTAATCCTCGGGAGCGCCCAGGCCGAAGATGCACGACACGCTGGCCACCACCATCACGTCCCGCCGGGACAGCACCGACCGGGTGGCCGAGTGACGCAGCTTGTCGATCATCTCGTTGATGGAGGAGTCTTTCTGGATGTAGGTGTCGCTGGACGGGATGTAGGCCTCGGGCTGGTAATAATCGTAGTAGGAGACGAAATACTCCACCGCGTTGTCCGGGAAAAGGCCCCGGAACTCGTGGTAGAGCTGGGCCGCCAGGGTCTTGTTGGGGGCGATGACCAGGGTAGGGCGGTCTAATTCCGCCACCACGTTGGCCATGGTGAAGGTTTTCCCGGACCCGGTGACCCCCAGCATGACGTTGTGGGCGGCGCCTGATCGGATTCCCCGGGTCAATCCCTCGATGGCCCCGGGCTGATCCCCGGCGGGGGTGTAGTCGGTGACCAGCTTGAACCGCGCCATGGCTACCCGCCGACCTTCCAGATCGTCCCGTCGGGGCGGTCCTCCAGCACGATGTTCTTTTCGGCCAGTTCATCCCGGATGGCGTCGGCCCGGGCGAAATCTTTGGCTTTCCGGGCCTCGGCCCGTTCCTTTATAAGGGCCTCGATCTTTGCCGCGTCGATGGACTCGGTTTCCAGAACGCCGGCCCGGCGTCCGGTGAAATAGGCCGCCGGCGTCTCGTTGAGGATGCCGAGCACTTCCCCCATGCGGAGGATGTCGTCCCGGATGGCCCGAATCCGGGGGAGGGCGTCGTCGGCGGACCCATCCATCAGCCCGTTGGCGGCCCGGACCCCTTCAAACAGCACGCCGACGCCCAGGGCCGTGTTGAAATCGTCGTCCATGGCTTCGGCGAACCTTTGCCAGTATTGGCCGGGTTCCGCCGGCGATCCGCCGGGCGCGCCCGCCGTCGCCTCGGCCCGTTCCAGAAAGGTGTAGATCCGGTCCAGCCCGGCCCGGGCCTCGTCCATGGCTTTGTCGGTGAAATCGACGGGGCTCCGGTAGTGGTTGGACAGGAGAAAGAGCCTGATCGTCTCGGGGTGGTACCGCCGCCGGACGTCCTTGATCATCAGGAAGTTGCCGAGGGATTTGGACATCTTTTCCTGATCGATGTTGACGAAGCCGTTGTGGACCCAGTAGCGGGCGAATGGTCTGCCGAAGGCGCCCTCGGACTGGGCCACCTCGTTTTCATGGTGGGGGAAGATGAGATCCTTGCCGCCGCCGTGGATGTCGAAGGTCTCCCCCAGATGCCGCCAGGCCATGGCCGAGCACTCGATGTGCCACCCCGGACGTCCCGGACCCCAGGGGCTGTCCCAGGCCGGCTCTCCGGGTTTGGCCGATTTCCAGAGGGCGAAGTCGAAGGGATTCCGTTTTTTGGCGTTGATCCCCACCCGGGCCCCGGCCTCCATGTCTTCGAGCTTTCGGCCCGAGAGTTTTCCGTATCCGTTGAAGGACTCGACCGAATAATAGACGTCCCCGTCGATCCGGTAGGCCATGCCGCTGTCCACGAGTTTCCCGACAAAGGCCTTGATGTCCTCCATGTACCGGGTTACCCGGGGCTCGTGGTCGGCCCTGAGCACATGGAGGGCGTCCATGTCCTCGTAGAACTCCTGGATGTATTTTTCGGAAATCTCCATAGGATCCATCCCCAGCCTGTTGGCGCGTTCGATGATCTTGTCGTCCACATCCGTGAAATTCCGGATGTACATCACTTCGAAGCCGCGTTCTCTCAGGTACCGGACGATGACGTCGAACACCACGACCGACCGGGCATGACCCACGTGGCAGGAATCATAGACGGTGGGGCCGCAGACATAGACGCTCACCTTTCCCGGCGACATGGGTTCGAAGGTCTCTTTGCTCCTGCTCATGGTGTTATAGATCCGAATGGTCATGGCTCGTTTTTCCCTTTATCTTCGGTTATGTCCCTTGTTTTTCGATCAGCGCCGCGCACATGGCCCCGATGCCTTCGCCCCGGCCCATGGGCCCCAGGCCCTCGGTGGTGGTGGCTTTAATATTGACCCGATCCGTTTCGATTTCAAGCCCGCGGGCCACGTTGGCCCGCATCCGGTCCCGGTACGGGGCCAGCCTGGGGGCCTGGGCGAAAACGGTGACATCGGCGTTGACGATGGCGTACCCCCGTTCCCGGACCATCCCGGCGGTGCGGGAGAGCAGCGCCATGCTGTCGATATCCTTGAACCGGGGATCGGTATCGGGAAAATGGAGACCGATGTCCCCCAGCCCAGCGGCCCCCAAAAGGGCGTCGCACACCGCATGAAGCAGGACGTCCGCATCCGAATGGCCCAGCAGCCCCTTGTCGAAGGGGATCTCCACCCCCCCCAGCACCAGCTTCCGGCCGGCGACCAGCCGGTGTATATCATATCCTGATCCGATCCGCATCCGTCCGGTTTTCCTCCCTTGCGCTCCGATATCCATAATCCTTGAAAACCCGGATAATTATAAGATATTGTAGAGAATCTGTCAATCGATCCGTTGAAGATAAAAATGAAGAGAAAAAAATCGTGGGGGATATTGAAAAAAATATCCATTCATGGCATTTAGAGCCTATCCGATAAGGGTGTCAGAAAAGACCGGGACAACATGGAAAACCATACAACGGACACGGGTGAGCGATGAAGCGCGAAATGATCGGTTTTACAGGCTGGCGAGCGATGATATGGCTGGTAATATTGATGATGGCCCCGGCGGCCCGGGCCGCGGAGATTTCCATCCCGGACCTGAAAGCGGCGCCGGGCGACACGGTGACCATCCCCGTGATGCTGGATCATGTGGACAACCTGGCCGGCGTCAAACTGGTGATGACCTACGACCCGAAGGTGCTCACTTTTTCCAAAGCGGACAAGACGAAGTTCACCAATTCCATGATGCACATCGTCAACGACAAGAACCCGGGAACCCTCATCGCCGTCATGGCCGCCGCCAGGGGCGTCAAGGGGGACGAGTTTCCGATCCTGACCCTGGTCTTCCATGTCAATGCCGCGGTCGAGGCCCCGGCCGAAGCCGTTCTCAAAATCCGGGAAGCCCAGCTCATGAGCGACGATCTGA
>JAABTM010000069.1 GCA_011389855.1 Desulfobacteraceae bacterium | reverse complement strand
CATGCCGATATGAAGCCAGAAGGCGAAGGTTCCGGCCGACAGGAGGGTGGTGGCCGAAATGACCCCCACGGCGAGATCCGGATCACCGCCCATCTCCCGGGCCATGACGTAGACCACGGTGGCCGAGGGCGACGCCAGGAGGATCAGACCGGGCAGGTAGGCCTGCGAGGGGATCCCCCACAGGGAAAAAAGCCCGAATCCCAGGGCCGGCATGGCCATGAGCTTCATCACCCCCACGCCGATGATGGGCCCGGTTTGGGACCGCATTCGTTCCAGGGAAAGGGATGCCCCGATGAGCAGCAGCGCCAGGGGCAGGGCCAGATTTCCCAGTATGTCGAGGCTCCGGTCCGCGACAGCGGGCAGGGGAACCCGCAGCAGCGACGCCGTAATGCCGGCGATGGCCGACAGGATGATCGGGTTGACCAGGATCTTGTGCAGGATCTCTCCCGCGCCTCGCGCCGTGTTTTTTTCCCCACCATATACCGAGAGGACCACCACCGCAAGAAAGTTATGGAATATCATCACAAATCCGGTGAGGATGCTGGCGTGGGCCAAGCCCTCTTTGCCCAGAAAATAATAGGCAACCGCCAGCCCGATGTAGCCCAGATTGCCGTGGAAGGCGCTTTGCATGAAGGTGCCCCGCAGCCGTTTCGGGAACCGGCCCAGGGCGGCCCAGATCCAGGAGAGGCCGAAAATGAGCAGGATCGATCCCAGAAGGGCGGCGAGCACGCCCGGATTGAAATGCTCCCGGAACGAAGCCTTGGCGATGGCCCGGAAGACCATGGCCGGGATGGCCAGGTAGTAGACCAGCCGGTTGGCCGGTCCGAGAAACTCGGGGGGAATGAACCCCTTCAGCCGGGCGAACCAGCCGATGAGGATGACCGTGAAGATGGGGATGATGGTGGTCAGAATCTGCATCCGGGCAAGATACCACAGCCCGTCGGAATATCAACCGCCGAATCGCTTGACTTGAATGACCATTCTCCTTAAACTCCTGGAGTAAACGGCCGACGGGCCCAACCCCGAAACGCAAGGAAAAGTGCGCCATGGGATCCCATATATCGCTCAATCTGTACGCCACATTGCGACAATACATGCCCGAGAACCCGGACCGGTTCCCCATCGAACCGGGAACCACAGTGGGCGAGGTGGCGGACCGTCTCTCCATCCCCCTGAAACAGGCCAAACTGGTCTTTGTGGACAGCGTCCGGAGCGACCTGTCCACCCCCCTGAAGGGCGGCGAACGGGTCGGCATTTTTCCGCCGGTCGGGGGCGGATGATGGCCGGCGTCGATCTTCCCGCGGCCATCGGGGATCGGGCTGAACCGATGACCTTTTCCGACGGAACCCCCTTCAAGGGGATCGGCGCCGCGGCCGTGGCCCATCTGGCCGAGACCACCGGTCAGGCGGGCCGCCTCATCGAAATCGCGGCCCTGGAAAACGTGGTCGTCCCGGCCCGGTACGCCCGGAATTTCAACACCCTCTCCACCTCCGACCAGATCGCGCTCCTCAAATCGACGGCGGCGGTGGTGGGGCTGGGAGGCCTGGGGGGCGGCGCGGCCGAAATGTTGGCCCGCACCGGGGTCGGACGCCTCATCCTCATTGACGGCGACCGGTTCGAGGATTCCAACCTCAACCGCCAGTTCCTGAGCCGGACAGACAGGCTGGGCGGCCCCAAAGCCGACGCGGCGGCCGAGCGGATCACCCAGGTCAACCCCTCGGTCTCCCTGACCGTCCATCCCACATTCCTGACGGCCGACAACGCCGCCGGGCTTCTCGACGGCGCCGACATCGCGGTGGATTGCCTGGACACCATCGCGGCCCGGTTCACCCTGGAGGCCGCCGCCAAAACGGCCGGCATCCCCATGGTTTCGGCCGCGGTCGCCGGCGCCGCGGGCCACGCCACGGTGATCTACCCCGGCGACCGGGGCCTGGCGGCGGTCTACGGCGACGCTGACACGGCCGCCGAAAAAGGGGCGGAGACCGCCATGGGATGCCTCGCCCCCGGCGTGACCCTGCTGGCCGCCGTGGAGGCGGGCGAAGCGGTCAAGGTTCTGCTGGGCCGGCGGCCCACCCTTCAAAACCGGTTGCTCCTGGTGGATCTCATGGAAAACCTGATGGAGATCATGACCCTGGAAGCGGACCCTCCAACGGAATAAAAGCTATGACGCGAAAACGGATTATCATGATGGACACCGGCTCGGCCCCCACCGACGAGATCGTCTCGCGGTACGGGGTTCGGGTGATGGGGATGAAGCTCTTTCTGGACGGCGAAACCTACATCGACGGGGAGAACCTGGACAAGGACGCCTATTACGCCCGGATCGAAAAGGTCGGGAATTTCGATACGAACCCGCCCCTGGTATGGGACATCCGCAAGCGCTACGAGGTTTTCAAGCGGGAGGGGGTCCGGGATGTCGTCGGCATCCATGTGTCGTCGGCCATGTCCCGGCTCATCGACACCTGCCGCAACGCCAGCAATATGGTCAACGGGCTCGACGTCCATATCATCGACACCCGGAACCTGTCGGCCGGGGCCTATCTGGTCGTCGAAAAGATCGTGGAACTCCTCCATTATGGTCGCAGCTACGAACAGGTCGTCCCCCTCGTCCCGGAGATCCGGTCCTCGGTCCATTTCCAGATTTCCCTGTCCACCCTCAATTACCTGGTGAAAAACAAGCGGATCGGCCGGGCCCAGGGGTTGATGGGCAACCTGCTCCGGATGCGGCCCATCCTGGGCATCGACGACGACGGGTTTCTGATCCCCCTGGCGAAGGTCCGCGGCAAAGAGAAGGTGGTGGATCGCATCGCCGAGGGGGCGGTTCAGTTTCTCCGGGACCGGCCTTACAACCTCAAAATTTACATGGTGAGCGGCCTGGACAAAAACCGCCGGCAGGTGGAGGCGGTCTTCGATGCTTTCAAAGATAAGGCCGCGGGCGCCGGCATCGACCTGACCTCCGCCCGGATCATCCGGAACCGGATCTGGCCCACCGTGGCCAACCTCAGCGGCCCCGAAACCTATGGCTTCGCCGTCTACGGGGAGGAGCGGCCCATCGAATGACGGCGCCCGCGGACGGTCGTCTCACCGTCATCACCACCCATCTCAACGCCGACTACGACGCCATGGGGTCCATGCTGGCGGCCCAGAAGCTCTATCCCGAGGCCCGGGTGGTCTTTCCCGGCTCCCAGGAGAAGAATCTCCGGAATTTTTTCGTCCAGTCCATGGTCTATCTTTTCAACATGGTGGACATCAAAAGCATCGATTTCGACGCCGTGGACCGGCTGGTGCTGGTGGACACCAAGCAGCCCGGCCGCATCGGCCGCCTGGCGGAACTGCTGGACCGCCCCGATGTGGAGGTCCACGTCTACGACCACCATCCGGCCCAGCCCGACGACATCCAGGGCGCCTACGAGGTGGTGGAACTCACCGGCGCCACGGTCAGCATCATGACCCGGATCATCCGGGAAAAGGGGATTCCCGTCTCCCCGGACGAAGCCACGGTGATGTGTCTGGGCATTTACGAAGACACGGGATCTTTCACCTTTTCCTCCACCACGGAAAAGGACTTCAACGCCGCCGGATTTCTGGTGACCCAGGGCGCGGACCTGCGGATCATCTCCAATATGATCTCCCGGGAGATCACCCCGGAGCAGCTCGAGCTGCTAAACGACCTCTTCCAGTCCGCCGAACGGTACAACATCAAGGGCGTCGAGGTGACGGTCTCCAGCGTCACCACCGACCGGTACGTCCCCGATTTCGCCTATCTCGTCCACAAAATGGTGAAGATGGAGGACTTGAACGCCATCTTCGCCCTGGGCCGCATGGACAACAAGATCTACCTGGTGGCCCGGAGCCGGACGTCGGACGTGGACGCCGGGGCCATCGCCCGGGCCCTGGGGGGCGGCGGCCATCCCTACGCCGCTTCGGCCAGCATCAAGGAGTGGACCCTGGCCCAGACCGAACAGCGGCTGCTGGATGTTCTCCACACGACCCTCCGCTCCAGCAAGCGGGCCCGGGACCTCATGTCGGCGCCCGCCATCACCGCGGCCCCGGACATCTCCTGCGAGGAGGCCCGGAACCTGCTGACCAAATACAACGTCAACGCCCTGATCGTGGTGGAAAAAGGCCCCGACAGGGACAATCTGCTGGGGTACATCACCCGCCAGATCATCGCCAAGGCCCTCTACCTCAAGCTCCGGCCCCGGGTGAAGGACTACATGATGACCGAGATGGGCGCGGTGGGTCCCGACGCCGAGATCGCCGAAATCCAGGAGAAGATCATCGACAACAAGCAGCGGGTTCTGCCGGTGGTGGACCGGGGACGGGTGACGGGGGTCGTCACCCGAACCGATCTCCTCAACGCCCTTGTCCAGGAGTCCCGCTCGGGCCGGTCCCTCCCGGACCCCTACAAAGAAGAGATCAACGCCCGGACCCGGAGCGTCCTCCGTTTCATGGAAGAGCGCATCCCGACCCCCATCATCGCCATGCTGGCAACCATCGGCGAGGTGGGCGCCCACCTGGGGTACGGGGTCTACGTGGTGGGCGGGTTTGTCCGGGACCTCTTTCTCTACCGGCCCAACGAAGACGTGGACATCGTCGTGGAGGGGGACGGCATCGCCTTCGCCAGGCGGTACGCCAAAATGATGGGGGCCCGGGTCCATTGCCACGAGAAGTTCGGCACCGCCGTGGTGATCTTTTCCGACGGGTTCAAGGTGGATGTGGCCTCGGCCCGGCTGGAACACTACCGGTTCCCGGCGGACCTGCCGTCCGTGGAGATGAGTTCCATCAAGCTCGACCTCTACCGGCGGGATTTCACCATCAACACCCTGGCCATCCAGCTCAACCCCGGAAAATTCGGCACCCTCATCGATTTTTTCCAGGCCCAGAAGGACATCAAGGAGAAGGTGATCCGGATACTCCACAACCTCAGCTTCGTGGAGGACCCCACCCGGGTCTACCGGGCCATCCGGTTCGAGCAGCGGTTCGGGTTCACCATCGGCAAGCTCACGGCCCATCTCATAAAAAACGTGGTGGAGATGGATTTTTTCCGCCAGCTCAGCGGCCGGCGGGTCTTTACGGAACTCCGGCTGATCTTCGAAGAGGAAAACCCGGCGCCGACGGTTCAGCGGCTGGACGATTACGGCCTGCTGGAGACCCTCCATCCCGACATCGTCCTGGACAAGAAACGGCGGGAACTTTTTCATTCCGTCCGGAAGGTCCTGGCCTGGCACGACCTGCTCTTCCTGGAGGAACCCTATCTCCGGTGGGCCGTCTATTTCACGGCCCTGGTGGAAGGGTGCGGCCGGGAGACCACCGAGGCGGTCTGCGAAAAGCTGGGGCTGGCGCCCCGGCACCGGGTCATCTTCACCCGGGACCGGTTCGAGGCCTTCGATGCCCTGAACCGAATTCGCCGGAGGATGCCCCTGGAAAACAGCGATCTTTACAGGGCGCTGTCGTCCTTTAAAACCGAGATGATCCTCTTTATGATGGCCGCCGCCAGGGGCGAGCGGATCAAGAAGGCCATCGCGTTTTACTACACCCAGCTCCGGTTCGTCGAACCGTCGGTGACCGGCGGCGATCTCAAAAAGATGGGGCTGGAACCCGGCCCCATCTTCCGGGAAATCCTCCAGGCCCTCCTGGACGCCAAGCTCAACGGCGTGGTCAAGAATCGGGACGACGAACTCAATTTCGTCCGAAACTATGTCTCGTAACGCCTTACTGGCCGCGACCCTGTCCGCGGGGATTCTGCTCGCCGTCTTTTTTCCGCCGGCGGCCCAATGCCAGGGAGGTCCCCCGCGGTTCGGCCTCCCCGATCCGCCCCTGGTCCCCACCGACTGCAAAGCCAAACTCGAATATGCCCGGATCCCGGCCGCCGAACGGCCCCTCGCCGGCCTGAGCGACTGCGTCTACGACTTTCTGGCCTTCATCGACGACGCCGAACGGATCACGACCCGGGGAACGGACGGTCTGCTGAAACGGTCGGCTCCCTTCTTCGACGCCCACATGAGGCGGTATGCGGCGCATCTGGACGCCGAATTGTGGGAACGCTTTCCCGGCGAAGACGAATTCGCCCGACGCCGCAGGGCCGGCGCCATGGAAAAGGCCCTCCACCGGGAATCGGCCCTGGCGCGGGATTATATCGAACGGAGCAAAGATCGCCGCCGGTACTACGTCGAGGAGGTTTCGGCGGTCTTTTGGCTGGATGGAGAATACGATTTCAACAGCGAGACTTACAAAATCAAGGCCCGGGTGACCTGCGACCAGCAACCCGCCGTCTTTTACGGCCTGTGCGATTTAAGGGTTCCGGATATCCCCCTCGCCTTCACCCTCGCCATCGACCCAACGGAGGCGGAAAAGATCTCCCGTAAGCGGGGCGAACATCGGATCGCCATCGGCCGAAAATTCTGGGTGGTCCCCGGCCTCCAGGGCGTCTACGATCCTTCCTGGCTGTTCAGGGGAACCCGCTACGTGGCCACCGCGCCCCTGGACGTGGGGCGGGCGTTTATCGAGGAGGTGGAATTGCGGGTGAAAAAGTGGTATTTTCTTTCCGAGTGATGGCGCTCCCTACCACACCTCCGGATACCCCACATCTTGTTCATGGCGTCTCCTCTCTTTGGTCGGTTTCAACATTTTCCCTGACATTATACCGCAAAATCCCGTTTTCGGCCAGAAACCCTTGGACATCCCTCCAGAATGCCCGCCAATCCGGTGGGCAGTCGTTGTGGCCGCTGTTGTAAGTGATCAGCTTTGAATCGGAGGCGGCTTCATGGAGCTTTTGGCCGTGCCGGTAGGGGACCACTTCATCGTGGTCCCCGTGCATGATGAGGATCGGATTTCGATAGGATTCGACCACCGACAGGTTGTCAAAGGGATCCCGCATGAGAAAACCGGGCGCCAGATATCGGATGGCGAAGGATCGGGCGCTGGTGAAGGTGGACATGAGGATCATGGCGGCCGAGGGCCGCCGGTCCGCCAGTTGGCAGATCGCCCCGCCGCCCAGGGAGCGGCCGAACAGGACCATCCGGGAGTCGTCCACCTCCGGCCGCTTTGCGACGGCGTCGTAGGCGGCGGTGAAGACGTCGGTAATCCGTTTTTGTGAAGGGCCGCCCTCGGAGCGGCCGTAGCCGGGGTATTCCACCAGCAGCAGGCCCATGCCCATCCGGGTGAATTCCCTGAAGGGATCGGGCCAGAAGTCGATGACCTCGCCGTTGCCGTGGCCGAAGATCACCACCGGATAGGGGGTCTGGACAGGCTCGGTCGCCGGGGGAAGGAACCAGGCCTCCACCTTTCCATAGTCCATCTCCAGCCAAATCCGTTCCGCGCCCGCAGGCGGTTTGGCGTCCGCCGGCGCCGACACCAGCCATCGGGGATACATCACCTGGCGCTGCGCCAGAAACAGGAATCCGCAGTAAATCAGGTAAAAGATAACTATCGTGGCGGCGGTTTTGATCACGGCGCGTCTCCATCAATGGCCCGGGATTTTGCGGATTATGTACACAAATGCGGCCGGCATTTCAAACCATTTCGAATGTTTTCTATATGAAAAATTCTTTATTGACAAATAATTTTTTAAAAAATAATGTTCAGATAAAATTTGTATTTAGAAATTATGATGGGGTAACGCCCGGAGGTTTTGTGGAAAAAAGCAAGCTGGACGTGACCGCGCCGCTGATCGATCCCATCGTTCATCGCGGAATGATCACCGCTTTGGTGGGCATGAGCATCCAGTCGGGTGGAAAGATCGAGGGGGTGTTAAACAAAGGGTCCGAGGAATGCTTGAAAATTTCAATTTCAGGGTGATCTGGGAATACATGCCGCTCTATGGGCAGTGCTTCTTCGCCACGCTCTGGCTGTCCGCGCTGTCGCTGCTCGGCGCCGTTCTGGTGGGGATCCTCGCCTGCGGCATGCGGCTGAGTCAATCCCGGCTCCTGTCCTGGCCGGCCGGCATTTACATTGAAAGCATCCGTTCCACGCCCCTGCTGGCTCAGCTCTATTTCTTCTATTTCGGCCTGCCGTCCTTGGGGATCATGCTGCCCGAATGGGTGACCGGCGTCTTCGCTTTGACCCTGAACAGCGGGGCCTATTATGCCGAAATCATCCGGTCGGGCATCCAGGCCATTCATTTCGGGCAGATCGAAGCCGGCATTTCCTCCGGGTTGAGCTATTTTCAACGGATGCGCTACATCGTCCTGCCCCAGGCCCTCGGCATGACCGTTCGGCCCATGCTGGGACAGGCCATCGTTCTGGTAAAAGATTCGTCCCTGCTCTCGTTGATTTCAATTATGGAGCTGACGCGCGCCGGCCAATTGTTGACCTCGGAGCGGTTCATGCCGGCTGAAGGGTTCCTGACGACGGCGGCGTTTTACCTGGTGATTTATTACCTGCTCAAAGCCTTCTCCAACTGGTCGGAAAAACGGCTGATTTTCAAGGAAGCATTTTGATCCGGGAGGAATAAAAAGATGTGGAGTTTCTATTTTCACGAACTGATGCGCAGTCTGCCTTTTTTCATGAAGGGCGTCTGGATGACCGTCGCGGTGGCCGGGTTGAGCCTGATCGCGGGGACCGTTGTCGGTTTCATCTGCGGCATCATAAGGGCCGGCCGCAACAAGATTCTCCGCGCCGTCATCGGGGTGTGGGTAGACATCGTTCGCGGGACGCCGTTTTTGGTGCAGATTTTCATCATTTTTTTTATTCTGCCCGGCGCCGGCATCGAACTGGACGCCTTTTCAGCGGCGGTGATCGCGCTGAGCAATTTAACGGCCAGTTTTATCTGTGAGATCGTCGCCGGCGGCATCCTCTCTGTTCCCAAAGGCCAGAGAGAAGCCGCGACCGCTTCCGGGCTCTCCCAGTATCATCAGCTCCGATTTATCGTGTTGCCCCAGGCCATGCGAACGATTTTACCCCCTTTGGTGGGGCAATATGTTCTGTCGATTAAAGATTCATCGGTGGTCTCGGCCATCGGCGTGGTCGACATCACCCGGGTCGGCTGGTTCACGGTGCAGCGCATCCCGGAAGGCATCATGGTATTCGGCCTCGTGGGGTTGTTGTATTTCGCCATTTGTTATCCGCTCATCAATCTGTCGGGTTACCTGGAAAGGCGCATGACGGTCATGACGATCAGGCTATAAATCGGGGCATGAAAGGGGCGTTGCAGGAAACGGCGCGCGCCAAAAGGGGAATCGCGAAATGATTTCTTTTAAAAATGTGAACAAGTGGTACGGAGACCTTCACGTCCTGAACAATATTGATCTGGAGATCGCTGCGGGGGAGGTGGTGGTGGTCTGCGGTCCCAGTGGGTCTGGAAAAAGCACCCTGATTCGCTGCATCAACCGATTGGAGCCCATCCAGGAAGGCGAACTAGTCGTCGATAACATGGCGGTTCACGACAAAAATACCAATATGACCAAAGTGCGTGCGGAAATCGGGTTCGTTTTTCAATCCTTCAACCTTTATCCGCACATGACGGCGCTCCAGAACACGACTATCGCCCCCATCAAGGTCCGGAAAATGAAAAAGGCGGATGCCGAAGAACTGGGCCGCGAGACGCTCGCCCGGGTGGGGCTGAAAGACCGGATCTACAGCTATCCGGCCCAACTCTCGGGGGGACAGCAGCAGCGCGTCGCCATCGCCAGGGGACTGTGCATGAACCCCAAAATCATGCTCTTTGACGAACCCACTTCGGCGTTGGACCCCGAAATGATCGGCGAAGTGCTGGATACCATAAAAATGCTCGCAAAAGGCGGCATGACCCTGGTGGTAGTCACCCACGAAATGGGATTCGCCCGGGAAGTGGCCAACCGGGTCGTTTTCATGGATGACGGGCATATCGTCGAGGTCGCGCCGCCCATCGATTTTTTTACCAATGCACAGACGGAAAGGGGCAAGGCTTTTCTAAGCTCGATTCTGTCCCACTAAACAAAACCTTACCATTCTTCATTGACGTACAGGAGCATAACAAAATGAACATCGCGGTATTGGGCTCGGGAAACGGGGGATGCGCCGTCGCCTTCGAGTGCGCATCCCACGGCCACCAGGTCCGTCTGTTTGATTTTGAACAATTCCCGGATAGCATCAAGGCGGTCCAGAACAACGGGGGCGTCCAGTGCGAGGGCGTCCTTGACGGGTTTCAGCCGGTGGCCTATGCCGGGCACGAGATTGGAAAAGCGCTGGAGGACGCGGACATCATATACGCCGTAGGCCCGGCCTACAGCACTCGTCCCTTTGCCGAAGCCTGCAAGCCCCATCTCAAGAGCGGGCAGACCGTGATCGTGTGCCCGGGTTCGTGCGGGGGCGCCATCGAGTTTAAAAACGGCGCGGGGCTGGATCTTCGGGACGACCCGGTGCTCGTGGCGGAAACCTCGACCCTGCCGTATGCCGTTCGACTGCTCGCGCCGGGCCGCATCCGGATTTTCAACAAACTCAAAGGCGGGCTGTTTTTGGCGGCGCTTCCGGCGAAAAACACCCATCATGTGCTGGAGCGGGTGCGCGATGTCTATCCGGCGATGAGCGCGGCAAAAAATGTCCTCCAGACCAGTTTGCAGAACGGCAACCCGGTCATCCATCCCGCCATTACGCTTTTGAATGTCGGGCTCATCGAACGCACGGAAGGGGATTTCGAATTTTATCACGAGGGCGTTACGCCTGCGGTGGGCCGGCTCATCGAAGCGGTCGATGAGGAACGGATCGCCATCGGGGAAAAACTGGGCGTGAAGGTCCTTCCCGATCCGGAACTGGGCGTCATCCAGGGCTATATGACGGAAGCCACCTATGACGCCGGGTTTGTCTCCGCACCTGGATTCGCGGGGGTCAAAGCCCAAAGCAGCCTGGATTACCGATATTTCAACGAGGATGTGGGGTATGGCCTGGTGTTTCTCCAGAAACTCGGGGAACAAATCGGAGCGCCGACGCCGGTTATATCGTCCGTGATCACGCTGGCGTCTGTTTTGATGAACCGGGATTATGTGGGTGAAGCCCGGCGCACGATGGAAACGCTGGGGCTTTCGGATAGATCGGTGGAAGAACTGGAAAACCTGCTGGCGTAACTGGATCGTCAAAACAGACGCGCCCGCAGACCGGAACAACCCATCACCAAAGGAGATGCGTATGGAAGGGTTTAAAAAAATTCTTTACCCCATCGCGCTGACGAAAATGTCCCCGGTCGTCGCGCCGTATGTGGTGACAATGGCCAAAAAGTTCGACGCCGACGTGCATCTGTTGCACGTTTTGCGCCGGTTTGACTGGTTCGTGGACACCTATGTTCTGGATCCCCCGAAACCCGATTTTAAACGGATCGCCAGCGATTTTGAAAGTCAGTTGCAGTCGGAGGTCGAACAGAAACTGGACGCGTTCGTCAAACGGCATTTCAACGATGTCCGCGTCGCCAAAGCGATGGTCGATTCCGGGACCGAATACAAACGGATCATCGAATACGCGGAAGAAGAGGGGATCGATCTCATCATCATGGGAACCGGCGCCACCCTCCAGAAACTGGTCTTCGGCTCGGTGGCGGAAAAAGTCTCGCGGCTTGCCAGCGTGCCGGTGATGCTCATTAGAAGCGGTTCAAAATAATCCCCAAGCCATAAAGGAGAGAAGACATGGCGGCCAAACGTGAAAAGCGAGACCCGTATCTCTGGGAGGCATTGATTTCGATTCTGGCGTTGATTGTGTTCATCAGCCTGGCGATCGTGCGGTATGAAACCGACGCCCATGTGCCCATTCTTCTCGGCGTCCTCACGGCGGGGCTGATCGGCCTGAAGGCCGGTTTTACCTGGAAAGAAATCGAAACCGGCATGCTCGACGGCATCACCAACGCCCTCCAGGCCATCGTGATTCTGGTGGTGATCGGCATCCTCATCGGGGTGTGGATTTTAAGCGGCGTGGTGCCCACGATGCTTTATTACGGCCTGAAAATTTTGCATCCCGCGATATTCCTCCCGGCCACATTGATCATCTGCTCCATCACTTCCCTGGCCACGGGAACGTCCTGGGGAACCGCGGGCACCATCGGCATCGCCCTGATCGGCATCGGCGAAGGGTTGGGATTTCCGCTGCCTTTGGTGGCCGGGGCCGTGCTTTCCGGCGCCTATTTCGGGGACAAAATGTCGCCCTTGTCCGACACCACCAACATGGCGCCCGCCATGGTCGGCACCGACCTTTACACGCACATCAAGCACATGACCTACACCACCGGGGTCAGCTACGGCATCACGCTCATCATCGAGATCGTCATCGGCTTTTTTTACGGCGGCGGGGAGGCCAATCTGGAAAAAGTCAATCATATTCTGGCGGGGATCGACGCGCAATTCAGCATCAATCCGCTGTTGCTGATTCCGCCGGCGATCATCATTGTGCTGGCGTTTCGGAAGATTCCGGCGATTCCGGGCATCGTGATCGGCATCCTGGCGGCCGGCGTTCTGGGCGTGATTTTCCAGAGAAACACCTTCGGCGATCTGTTGTCGGCCGCTTACGGCGGCTACGCCAGCAACAGCGGCGTGGCGGCGGTGGACAACCTGCTGACCAAAGGCGGTTTAAATTCGATGATGTACACCGTGTCCCTCGTCATCTGCGCCATGATGTACGGCGGCATCATGGAGAAAACCAACCAGGTGCGCGTCGTTGTCAACGTCATCCTGAAAAAAGCCCAATCCACCGGTTCCCTGATTACCGCGACGGTCCTGACCGCCATCGGGGCCAACCTGATTTTGTGCGAGCAGTACATGTCCATCGTGATGACCGGAAAAATGTACGCTCAGGCTTATAAGGACCAGGGCCTGCACCCGAAAAACCTGTCCCGGGCCGTGGAGGACAGCGCCACGGTGACGGCCAACCTGGTGCCGTGGAACTCGGGCGGCGCTTACATGGCGGCCACCCTGGGGGTGCCCACCATCGCCTATCTGCCGTTCAATTTTTTCTGCTGGCTTTCGCCGATTGTTTCAATGGCTTACGGCTGGCTCAATATCACCATTGATCCCCTGGAAGAAGAGGATGAAATCCCCGGCGAGGCGGTCGAAGAAAACCCCGCGTAACGGAAACAGAGCGCCATCGTTTGCAGGCGCATGCCATAACAGGAAAGGGAGACGCGGTTATGCTGAAAACAATCTGTTTTACCATGATGGTCGCCATGTCGCTAACCTTGATGGGACCGGGGCAATGGATCGCGCCGGCCCTGGCCGCCGACGCGGAGTTGTCAAAAGACTCGACCCTGGAAGGCGTTATGCGACGGGGCGAACTTCGCATCGGCCTGGAAGTGGGCTACATGCCATTTGAGATGATCGACAAGCGGAGCGGGCTGCGCCAGAAGGAGATCCAGCACGGCGGATTTCGGCGGAAGGGCCGCAAACTCAGCTTGATGGGCTTCGACATCGACATGGGGATCGAGATGGCCAAAGCCCTGGGCGTCAAACCGGTGTTCGTGGACACCTTGTGGCCTAGCATCATCCCCGCTCTGAATCTGGGGCGGTTCGACGTTATTTTCGGCGGAATGTCCGTGACGGAATCGCGAAAGGAGAAAGTCGATTTCGCCGATCCGTTAATGACCGTGGGGCAGACCGTTCTGCTCAACGCCAAGCACAAGGGGGCGGTGACATCCTACAAGGATCTCGATGATCCCAAATTCGTGGTGGTCTCCAAACCCGGCACCACGGGCGAGGAGGCCGTGAAAAAGATGATCCCCAACGCCGTTTATGAGACGGCCGATACGGAAATCGCCGGCGCGACGCGCGTGCTCAACGGAACGGCGGACGCGTTTGTCTATGATTTTCCGTTCAACGCCGTGTTCAGCGCCATTCACGATTCGGATCGGTTGGTTTTTCTGGACGAACCGTTCACGGAAGAGCCCATTGCCTGGGCGATACGGAAAAACGACCCCGATTTCATGAATTTTTTGAATTCTTTTCTCGATAGGATCAAAGCCGACGGCCGCTTTGACAAAATGTACGATAAATGGTTCAACAGTTCGGACTGGCACAAATTTGTCCGGTAGGAAACTTTGATAAAAGATAAGCCACCATTTCTTTGAAGCGATCCAAAGCGATTCGCCCGGCTTCAATCCAATCGAATTATTACGACCCTCAAAAACAAGTGGGGAATCAGGAATCGTGAAGAATGCGGGCAGTATTCTGGCTGTAGATGACAATCCTGAGAATTTGAGATTTCTGCATGTATTGCTAAAAGAACAGGGCTATCAGGCGCGCACGACTCTGTACGGCGAAATGGCCCTGAAAGCCGCATGCAGAAAACCGCCTGATCTTATCCTGCTCGATATTATGATGACCGGAATGGACGGATATGAAGTCTGCGAAAAACTAAAAGCGGATGACCGCACGCGGGACATTCCGGTAATTTTCATTAGCGCCCTGGATGAAATGCCTGACAGGGTAAAAGCGTTTTCACTCGGAGGTGTTGATTTTATTATCAAACCATTTGTAAAGGAAGACTTGCTGGCAAGGGTTTCGACTCATCTTCGCATCCGGTCGTTACAGCAGGATCTTTATAAAAGAAACACGGAACTTGTCCGGGAAATCGCGGAGCGCAAACGGGCGGAAGATGATCTGCATAAGGCAAAGGAAGCCCTTGAAACCGCCAACATCGGGCTTGAGCGGCGGGTTTTGGATGAACTGGAAAAACGGCAAAGACAGCAGATGCTGCTGATACAAAAATCAAAGCTGGAATCCCTGGGAAAGCTTGCCGCGGGCATCGCCCATGAGATCAATCAGCCCTTGTCCGCCATTTCAATGGGGCTGGACAATATCATCTTTAGCGTCTCCTCGGACAGCGCCTCGGTTGATGAGACAACCGCCGCGTATCTTAGAAAGGAAACCGGGCATCTGTTTGAAGATGTGGAACGGATCGACCATATCATAAAGCATATCAAAACCTTTTCAAGGGAGCAGGAATCCGTTGTTTTAGAACCCGTGGATGTAAACGAGGTCTGCGTCAATGCCCTGTCCATGATAAAAACCCGGTACAAAAACCATGATGTCGAGATTGTCTGGAAACCCGGAGAAAATATACGGTCCGTTACAGGCAATAAATATAAACTCGAACAAGTCGTCCTGAACCTGCTTTCCAACGCGGGGGACGCGGTCGAGGAAAAGCAGGCGGGCTCTGAAAACATGCCGTATAATAAACAAATAGAAATAAGGACCTTTTGTGATGGGAACCGGGTCTGCCTGGAAGTGTGGGACAATGGGGCGGGGATTCCCGAAGACATCCTTGAAAATATATTTGATCCCTTTTTTACCACAAAGCCCCTTGAAAGCGGCTCTGGTTTGGGACTTTCGATAAGTTACGGCATTGTGCGGGAAATGGGCGGAGATATCGGCGTGGAAAGCGAACAGGGAGATCATACGGTCATGCGGGTTCTTCTGCCGGGGATTGAAAATGGAAAAACTGAAAATACTGATTGTCGATGACGAGGCGCGCATCCGTGACGAGCTGGATCGATTCCTGGGCGCCGCCGGCTATGCCGTGTTCCAGGCGGAACGGCCATCCCAGGCGTTTGAAATAGCGGAGCGGCGCGGCCCTGACATTGTCATATTGGATATCCGGCTGCCTGAAACAGACGGGCTGACGGTGCTTGAAAAAATGAAACAGTCGTGGCCGGATATGGAATTTATCATGATTACCGGCCATGGCGATATGGACAGCGCGATTCGCGCTCTGCGTCTGGGCGCTTCCGATTTTTTCACCAAACCTTTCAGACTGGCGGCAATACAGGGCGCCATTAAAAGAACCCGAAGATTTCTTGAATTAAACAGGCGGCTGAAAACCGTTGAATTCAATTATTCCATGCTGTCCAAAGAACTCTACGGAAGCATGAAATACAAAATAATCGCTGAAAGTCCGGGCATGAAAAAAGTTGTGGATATGATGACCCGGGTTGCCGGGACGGATGACACCACGGTCCTTGTTACGGGGGAAAGCGGAACCGGAAAAGAACTGGTGGCGCAGGGGATTCATCATCTCAGCGCGAGAAAAGACGCCCATTTTTACTCCGTGAATGTGGCCGCGGTTCCGGGGAACTTGTTTGAAAGCGAATTTTTCGGGCATAAAAAAGGCGCCTTTACAGGGGCGTCCGCCGATAAGAAGGGATGGTTCGAGATTGCCCAAAACAGCACCCTTTTTATGGATGAAATCTGTGAGACGGCCCCGGAACTCCAGGTCAAACTTCTCAGGACCCTCGAGGAGCGGAAAATCACACGGCTGGGGTCCCATGAAGATATACCCGTGGATGTCCGGGTGATTGCGGCCACCAACAGGGATATAGACGACATGGCAAGCAAAAAAAGATTCCGCGCGGATTTGTACCACAGGCTGAACACGTTCAGGATCCATGTCCCGCCCCTGAGAGAAAGAAAAGAGGACATACCCGAGCTTCTGGAAAATTTCATCCGCTTTTACGCTTCCAAGATGAACCGTCCTGTTGACGCCATGGAAGAAAAGGCGGTTGAACGCCTTACGGCGTATGCGTTTCCCGGCAATGTCAGGGAATTGAAAAACATGGTGGAACGGGCGGTTATCCTTTGCGATGGGAACCGGCTGTTGTTAAAGCACTTCCCGACCCTCCTGCCCGATGCCCAGGAACATCCTCAATTCAACGACGGCCCGGAAACCTTTGACCTAGCGATCACGGAAAAAAACCTGGTTGTCCGCGCATTAAAAAAGGCAAGCGGCAATAAATCAAAAGCCTCCAAATTGTTAAACATATCCAGACAGGCCCTGGACCGGCGGATCGTCAGATTCGGGCTTTCCGATCTTTCCTAAGATCCGTGGATGCCCGGAGCCGGGCGGTATGCCCGTTTTCGGGCAAAGCGTTTTTCTTATGATTTAATTCCTTTGATTTTATAGTTTTTCCTGAACCCCCCTTCCTCTACACCTTCACACCTTCATTTCCCTGACCGGAAACCGGCGTTTTTTCATACGCGCGGTTTGCCTGTTTTTCTTCAATAGGTTGATATCCTGCGCTTCAGGGTGTGGAATGTGAGACTGCAGTCTGGCAATTGTGCACATCATCGTCACAGCATTGACCCGATGTAGCGTTAAGCCGCCATTAGGGCGGTTCCCTTGTTTGCCGGGGGGTTCAGCCCCCGGCGGCTGGGCCGAAAAACGGGCAATTAATTTCACACCTACTCCTTGAAAGGTTAGGCGCGGATCAGTGCGAAGCGTCCCTGAAGGCGCCGGGCGATGCGCCAAATACAGTCAACCGAAGGTACGAATAAGGTGTTGAGGGTATTTCCCCTAATGGAATTGGCGGTATAGAGTGGATGGCAAGTTGCGTAAGTTAATTCAATTCAATTGCCGGAGCGTGTATCGTTCCAAGGGAGGAAAAACCATGGTAAGAAAGTTTTTTGCGGGGATGCTGACGATTGCGTTTTTGTCGGGAATACTGATGATGGCATCGGCCAGCGTGTTGATTGCCGGCGAAGGCCCTTCCACCAATAATGGGAAAAAATGGCGTATCGGCTATTACGAGGGCGGAGAGTACACCGATTACCAGATGTTTTTAGCGGCCACCGTGCGCGGGCTGATGGAATCCGGATGGGTCGAAAAGGCGAGTCTGCCCGAGATGACCGGCGAGGAGACCAAAGCCCTCTGGGAATGGCTGGCGCGGCCGGAGCGAAGCAAATACCTGATGTTCGTGCCCGATGCTCATTACAGCGCCGACTGGGATGAAAAGAAGCGCGAGAACCTGAAAGAAGAGATCATCGGGCGGCTCAATGAAAAAGGCGACATCGACATGATGCTGGCCTTGGGGACCTGGGCCGGCCAGGATCTGGCCAACGACCGTCACAAGGTGCCCACCATGGTGATGTCGGCCAGCGACCCGGTGGCCGCCGGCATCGTCGAAAGCGAGAAGGATTCCGGCCGGGACCATATCCATGCCCAGGTCGATCCCCTTTACTGGCGCCGCCAGGTTGAGACTTTTTATGACACCGTAGGTTTCGAGCGCATGGGGATCATGTATGAGGACACCGTGTCCGGCCGGTCCATCGCCGCCCTGACGGACGTGGAGAGCGTGGCTGGCGAAAAGGGCTTCGCGCTGGTCCGGTGCCATACCATCGATGACTCGCCGGATAAATCCGAGGCGGAAGAGAGCGTTCTGAAATGCATGCGGGAAATCCTGCCCAAGGTGGACGCCGTCTATCTGACCATGCAAAACGGCGTTAACGAAAACACAATTTCCCGGCTGGTGTCGATGGCCAACGAGCGGAAAACGCCCATGTTCTCGAGCGGAACCGCTGATGTGGAAAAGGGTGTGTTGATGAGCATCTCCAACGCCAACTTCAAATACCACGGGCTTTTCCATGCCGGCGCTATCGGCGAGGTGCTCAAGGGAACGCCGCCGCGCCGGGTCAACATGATCTTCGAGTCGCCGGTCCGGCTAGCCATCAACCTGAAGACGGCCAAGGCCATCGGGTATGCTCCCTCAGCGGACGTGATCATCGCGGCGGAGGAGATTTATGAATAGCCGATAACGATAAAAC
>JAABTM010000068.1 GCA_011389855.1 Desulfobacteraceae bacterium | reverse complement strand
CTCTTCCGATCTCTTTCTGCCGCTGCGCATCGTCTACTACCGGGAGGCCGAGGACCCCAGCCGGGACGACCGGTACCTGCAGGCGTCCCTCGTGGCCGTTAACGAAAAATGACCGCCGCCGCGCCCCAGGCCGCGCCCCGTTTCAACCCCTATCCGGCCCTGGTGTCCGGGGTGCTGGCCGTCTCCACCGGGGCCATCTTCGCCCGGCTGGCCGACGCGCCGGCCCTGGTCATCGCCGCCTACCGGGTGGGGCTGGCCGTGGTGGTGATCACCCCCATCGCGCTGTGGCGGGCCCGGGCGGAACTCCTGGCCCTGTCCCGGCGGGATCTGCTCCTGGGGCTGGCGTCCGGCTTCTTCCTGGCCCTGCACTTCGCCGCCTGGATCTCCTCCCTGGACTACACCTCCATCGCCAACAGCGTGGTGCTGGTCAACACCAACCCCCTCTGGGTGGCGCTCTTTACGCCGTTCATCACCCGGGAGCGGATCCCCACGGCGACCCGGATCAGCGTGCTCCTGTCGGTGATCGGCGGCGCCGTCATCGGGGCAGGGGACTTCGCCTTGGGCCCCCGGGCCCTCCTGGGGGACGGGCTGGCCCTTCTCGGCTCCATCTGCGCCGCGATCTATCTGCTGCTGGGGCGCGATCTCCGGAAAAACGTGTCCCTGCTGGCCTACATCCAGATCTGCTACGGATGCGCCGCCGCCGTGCTGTGGCTCATCGTGCTGGGGGCCGGGCTTCCCATCGCCGGATTTTCAACCGACACCGTGGCCGCCTTCTGGGCCATGGCCCTCATCCCCCAGCTCATCGGCCACACCAGCTACAACTGGTCCCTACGGTGGTTTTCGGCCTCCATGGTGGCCGTGAGCCTGCTGGGGGAGCCCATCGGCGCAACGATCCTCGGATACATCATCTTCGGCGAGGCCGTGACCCTGTCCAAATTCATCGGCGGCGGCCTGATCCTGGTCGCCATCTACATCGCCTCCGTGGGCGAGGAGCGAAGACGGGCGGCGTGAAACGTAAAGGCCGGTTTCCCTGGCTGGACATGGTCCGGTTTCTCGTCGTGACCGGCGGGATCATCTTCCTGGTATTGCGGGGGGCCGCGGAGCTGAACTACAACTGGCAGTGGTACCGGGTCCCCAAATACCTCTACACCGTCGTGGACGGCCAATTCGTTCCGGGCCCCCTCTTCGACGGACTGATGATCACCTTCAAGATCACCGGCATCAGCCTGCTCCTGGCCTTCGCCGCGGGCCTGATCACGGCCTTTTTCCGCCTCTCCCGCTCCCCCCTGGCCCGGATCGTGGCCCGGATTTACCTGGAACTGGCCCGGAACACGCCCCTGCTGGTCCAGCTTTTTTTTATCTATTTCGTGCTGGCGCCGGTGCTGGGCATCAACCGCTTCACCTCGGCGGTCCTGGCCCTCAGCTTTTTCGAGGGGGCCTATGCCTCGGAAATCTTCCGGGCCGGCATCGTCTCCATCCACCGGGGTCAGTGGGAGGCCGCCTTCAGCATCGGGCTCGGCACGGCGGCCACCTACCGGCTGGTGGTGCTGCCCCAGGCCATCCGGCGGGTTCTGCCGCCCCTGACGGGCCAGGCCGTCTCCCTCATCAAGGACTCGGCCCTGGTGAGCACCATCGCCGTCTACGACCTGACCATGCGGGGCCAGACCGTCATCGCCGAAACCTACCTCACCTTCGAGATATGGCTCACCGTGGCGGCCATCTACATCGTCGTCACGGCAACCCTTTCCCTGACCGTCTGGTACATGGAAAAGCGGCTCGATCGGGGCGGGCGGACCTAACAGGGGAGGGGTTTTGCGCACTTGACAACGAACCCCATTTACGACTATTAGGGTGATGGACGTTTTGATGAACCAACTGAAATTGCGTCTCTCAAAAGGAGGTTATTGTGGTGAATCATTTTCGTTTTCCGACGTTTACCGTAGCGCTCATGGCGCTGATCGTTTTTTCCGCCCCCGCGTCCGCGGGCGAGATTCAGCAGAAACTCGCCGGAGAAAGCGCCGTGGAAGGGGTGCTCCAGCGCGGGGTTCTGCGGGTGGGCATGTCCACCTTCGTGCCCTGGGCCATGAAGGACAAGACCGGCCAGCTCATCGGGTACGAAATCGACGTGGCGAAGCGGTTGGCCGAGGACATGGGGGTGAAAGTGGAATTCGTCCCCACCAAGTGGGCCGGCATCGTCCCGGCCCTGCTCACCGGCAAGTTCGACGTGATCATCGGCGGCATGTCGGTGACCCCGAGCCGGAACCTGAAGGTCAATTTCAGCATCCCTTACTATTACACGGGGCAGTCCATGGTGGCCCACAAAGAAAAGGCCAAAGGCTTCGACAGCCTGGAGGATTTCAACAAACCCGGCGTGGTCATCGCGGCCCGGCTCGGCTCCACGGCCGTCCCCGCCGTCAGGAAATACATCCCCAAGGCGGAACTTCGTCTTTTCGACGACGAAGCCCAGGCTTACCAGGAGGTCATCAACGGCAACGCCCACGCGGTGGTCGGTTCGGCGCCCACGCCGGCCTATCAGGCCATCAAATACCCCGACCGCCTTTTTCTGCCCCTGGACGACGCCTTCACCAAGGAGCCCATCGCCTTCGCCCTCCGCAAGGGCGACCCGGATTCCCTCAATTATTTTAACAACTGGATCAGGGTGACCGAGGCCAAGGGCTGGTTCAAGGAGCGGAAGGACTACTGGTTCGGTTCCCGGGACTGGGCGGACAGGATCCAGTAGGCGCGACCTTGAGCACCGACCGCGATTGGCGCTTCACCCCCCTCGATCTGACCGTCGGCCTCGGCCTGCTGGCCGGGGCCGCCTACCTGTTTTACCGGATCCGGGTGGGGCTGCACTACGACTGGAACTGGTCCGTCATCCCCCAGTACCTGTTCCGGTACGACGAGACAAAAGGGTGGGTTCCCAATCTCCTCATGCAGGGGTTTTTCACCACCATCCGGTTGAGCGTCTGGGGAACCCTGACGGCGCTGACCATCGGACTGGTCATGGGGTTCATGCGGGTCAGCCGGCGGTTTTTCGTCCGCCTGTTCGCCGGCCTCTACGTGGAACTGATCCGGAACATCCCGCCCCTGGTTCTGATCTTCATTTTCTATTATTTCATCAGCAGCCAGATCATGCCGATGCTCGGCGTGGACGAATTCATCCGGCGCCAGCCGGAATCGACTCAGTCGGCCGTCGCTTTTTTCCTGGCGCCGCCGCGCCAGCTCTCGACCTTCCTCTCCGCCCTGGCCACCCTGGCCCTTTTCGAAGGAGCTTACATCACCGAGATCGTCCGGTCCGGGATCCAGTCGATCGACAAAGGGCAGTGGGAGGCCTCGTCGGCTCTGGGCTTCAGCCGGCGGCAACAGATGCGCCACGTCATCCTGCCCCAGGCGGCCCGCATCGCCTTGCCGCCCCTGGCCGGGCAGTTTATCTCCACC
The DNA here is from genome assembly GCA_011389855.1 of Desulfobacteraceae bacterium. Classification (GTDB taxonomy): domain Bacteria; phylum Desulfobacterota; class Desulfobacteria; order Desulfobacterales; family JAABSP01; genus JAABTD01. Next base: position 15,045 of record JAABTM010000068.1, on the reverse strand, counting down.
ATCAAGGATTCCGCCATTGTATCGGTCATTTCCATCCAGGAGTTGACCTTCCAGGGCATGGAGCTGATGGCCGCCACCTACCTGACCTTCGAGGTCTGGATCACGGTGACGGCGCTCTATCTGATCCTGACCCTCGCATGTTCCCTTGCGGTGGAGCGTCTGGAAGTGTATATAAGCCGGAGTTACGGGACAACGCCGAACCGGGTCTGACCGCCCCAGGATCAGACTTCAACCCTAAAGAGGATAAAGCGAAAAAATGATAGGAAGATCTTCCGCCGCGCTGGCGGCTCTGCCGGCAGTGGTCCTGATAATCGTCAGTTCCTGCGCCACCGTTCCCACCCAAAGCGAAACCGCCGGCTGCGCGACCCCGCTCCCCTCCATCGCGGCCACCGGCGCCGTTTCCCCCGACAAGCCCCGGTCCCCGGCCGACGAGGCCATCGTCCGGACCTTCGATCAGGTGATCGGGGAACTCGATTTTTTCGTGGCCTATTCCGAGCGGCTGGGCATCCCCCTGACGGGCGCGGAAAACAAGGCGCTGATTCTGGCCATCGACGAATGGCTCGGCGCCCGGTACCGGTATGGCGGATGCTCCAAAGCCGGCGTCGACTGCTCCTGTCTGATCAAATCCATCTACGAGACGGTCTACGGCATCCAGCTCAACCGCAATTCCCGGGACATGTTCTATGAAGATGTGATCCCCGTGGAACCGGAGGATTTGCGGGAGGGCGACATCCTCACCTTCAAGATCCGGGGCAACCGGATCTCCCACGTGGGCCTTTACCTGCGGGACGACAAATTCGTCCACGCCAGCCTATCCGAAGGCGTCACCATCGACGACCTGACCAACCCCTATTTCCAAAAGCGGTTTTTCGCCGGGGGCCGGGTCAAATGGACCCCCGCGCGGCTGAGCATGGACGGCGGTCGCGGGCGATAGGCGTCCATCCCGCCGCGTCCCTACTGATCGATCACTCAATCCCACAGGAGACGAAACCGACCATGGAACTGACCCCTTTGACCGCGATTTCGCCGGTGGACGGCCGGTACCGGCGCGCCGTCCAAACGCTGGCCGATTATTTTTCCGAAAGCGCCCTGATCCGCTACCGGGTGCTGGTGGAGGTGGAATATTTCATCGGGCTGGTCAACCTCCGGCTGCCCCAGTTCAAGGGGTTCGACAAAAAGATGAAGGGGCCGCTGCGGGAGATCCACCAGGGTTTCAGCCTTGAAGACGCCCAAAAGGTCAAAAGGATCGAAGCGGTCACCAACCACGACGTCAAGGCGGTGGAGTATTTTCTCAAAGATAAGTTCGACGCCCTGGGGCTGGCCGCTTATAAGGAATTCATCCATTTCGGGCTTACCTCCCAGGACATCAACAACACCGCCGTGCCCTGCGCCCTCAAGGAGGCCTGGACGGCCGTCATGGCCCCGGCCCTGGAGGGCGTGGTCGCCGACCTGGTCGGAAAAGCCGACGCGTGGAAGAAGATCCCCATGCTGGCCCGGACCCACGGCCAGCCCGCCTCGCCCACCATCCTGGGCAAGGAAATCTACGTCTTCGTGGAGCGGTTGATGAAGCAGCAGGCCCTGCTCCGGACCGTCCCCTTTTCCGCCAAGTTCGGGGGCGCCACCGGCAATTTCAACGCCCACGCCGTCGCCTACCCGGAAATCGACTGGCCCGCATTCGCCGACAACCTGGTCAACAGCGTCCTGGGGCTGGACCGGTCCCGGGTCACCACCCAGATCGAGCACTACGACAACCTGGGCGCCTTCTGCGACAACGTCAAACGGATCAACACCATCCTCATCGATCTGTGTCGGGACGTCTGGTCCTACATCTCCATGGATTATTTCAAGCAGAAGATCAAGGAAGGGGAGGTGGGCTCCTCGGCCATGCCCCACAAAGTCAACCCCATCGATTTCGAGAACGCCGAGGGGAATCTGGGCGTGGCCAACGCCCTGCTGGAGCACCTGTCGGCCAAACTCCCCATATCCCGGCTCCAGAGGGACCTCACCGATTCCACCGTCATCCGGAACATCGGCGTGCCCCTGGCCCACGCGCTGATCGCTTTCAAGTCCCTCTCCCGCGGACTGGACAAGCTCATCCTCAACGAAGACGCCGTCAGGGCGGATCTGGACAAGAACTGGGCGGTGGCGGCCGAAGGGATCCAGACGATCCTCCGGCGGGAAGGCTACCCCAAACCCTACGAAGCGCTGCTGGCCCTGACCCGGACCCACGAGCGGATCGACGCGGCGGCCATCGGCCGGTTTATCGACGGTCTGGACGTTTCGGAAAGCGTGAAAGACGAACTGCGGCGGATCACGCCGGAGACGTATACGGGGATTCCGAGCTTCTGATCCCGCACCGGTCGTCGGCGCTTTGGGGAAGGCGGATGGTGAAGGTCGCGCCCTCGCCGGGCTCGCTTTCCACCTCGATGCGACCGCCGCTCTGCCGGACGATGGCGTAGACGGTGGACAGGCCGAGTCCCGTTCCCTTTCCTTTTTCCTTTGTCGTAAAAAAAGGCTCGAAGAGGTGGGCCAGGATTTCCGAATCCATCCCATCGCCGGTGTCGCGCACCTGAAGAACCCCGCATCGACCGTTTTGGGTTGCCCTTGAATCGCCCGATTCCGACGTGGCGATGGTGATCCGGCCGCCATCGGGCATGGCGTCCCGGGCGTTGACCACCAGGTTCATCACCACCTGGCTGAGTCGACCGTGGTCCGCCACCACCCGAACGGGTTCCGGGGCCGCGTCGATGACCAGATCGATCCCTTCCGGCAGGAGCTGGCGGAGCATCTTTTTCATATCCGCCAGAAAATAGTTGAGGTCGATGGTCATGGGATGGTCCGACTGTTTCCGGCTGAAGGAGAGGAGCTGATCCACCATGGTGGTGGAACGGTCCACGGCCTCCATGATCAGGTCCGCTTTTTCCCGGATGGGATCATCCGCCCCGGTCTGGAGGCGGATCAACTGGCTGTATCCCCTCACCGCCGTCATCAGGTTGTTGAAATCATGGGCCACCCCGGCGGCCAGCCGGCCCACGGCCTCCATTTTCTGGGACTGGAGGAACTGGGCTTCCAGCTCCTTGCGCTGGGTATTGTCGAAAATGTGGCCCTTGACGGCCAGCAGACGGCCGTTGCCGTCGAAATCCGCCGTGGCGTTGATCACCACCTGCAGCGGCCGGCCGGTCCGGTGGCACATGACCATTTCGTGGTGTTCCAGGCGCCCGCTTTTTTCTAACCGGGTCAGAAATCGCCGCCGATCCTCGGGGCTGGGATAGATAAGGTGAACATCGCTCCCCCTGGCCGCCGATGCCGATTCGTACCCGAAGGTCCGGGCGAAGGCGGGATTGCAGTCCACGATCCGGCCCTCGGCGTTGGTGATGAAATTGCCCACCAGGCTCTCTTCGAAAAGACGGCGGTACCGCGTTTCGCTCTCCTTCAGGGCCGCCTCGGACGCCAGCCGGTCGGCGACGTTCCGGGCCACGGCAACCGCATAGACTTCGTCGCCGAAGACCCGGGAACTCAGGCAGACTTCCGCCGGCGGATCGGCGCCGTCCCTGGCCCTGAGGCGGGTGACCAGGGTGCGGCGCACCACGGATCCCTCCGACGCCATGGCGAAGAAGCCCGCCAGCCAGTCGCCCGCGGAGGGGTCGATGACTTCGGCCAGGGGTTTTCCGATCAGTTCGTCCCGGTCCCACCCCAGTTCCCGGCAGGCGGACCGGTTGAGGTCGATTAACCGGCCCGACGGGACCGCCACGAGAAAGACGGCGTCCTTGCTCTCGTCCAGGAGGGCCTTGAACCGCGCCAGCTCCATGAGCCGTTGCTGGAGCTGGGGATAATAGCTCTTCCGGACGGAATGCTCCCCCAGCCCGATGAGTTTCTCCCGAAGGCGGTCCGGTACCGTTTCTTCCCCGTCGGGGGGCCGGTCAGAGGGCTTCCGCATAGATCACCTCGATGTCCCGGGAAGAGGGTTTTCTCGGATTGGTCGCCATGCAGGGGTCCTTGACCGCTTTTTGCGACAGCATGGAAAGATCGGTCGTCCTGACGCCCAGTTCGCCCAGCCTCCGGTTCACGCCCGCCGCCCGCCGGAACCGGGCCACCTCCGCCAGGATGGCGTTCTGGCGCTCCCGGGCGTTCATCCCCCGCATGTCGAGCCCCATGGCGTCTCCGATTTTCCCGTAGCGGTCCGACGCATAGGGGTAATTATAGGACATGACGTGGCCCAGCAGAATGGCGTTGCACTCGCCGTGGGGCAAATCCAGCAGGCCCCCCAGGGAGTGGGCCATGGCGTGGACGGCGCCCAGGATGGCGTTGGAAAAGGCCAGCCCGGCCTCCAGGCTTCCCAGCATGACCTGGGATCGGAGGTCGAGATCCCCTGGGTTTTGAATGGCGGGCAGGAGATGGGCGGAGAGGAGGCGGACCGCTTCCAGGGCGTGGAGATCCGTCAAGGGTGAATGGGCATTGGAGACAAAGGCCTCGATGGCGTGGGTCAGGGCGTCCAGCCCGGTGCAGGCGGTCAGGTATGGGTCCATGGTGGTGAGGGTTTCCGGATCCACCAGGGCCACGTCAGGCACCACCGACTTGCTGACGATGGCGATCTTCACCCTCTCCGCCACGTCGGTTATGATGGCGAACTGGGAGACGTCGGCCGACGTGCCGCCGGTGGTGGGGATGCAGATGAGCGGCGGCATGGGCGCATTCACGTTGTCCACCCCCTCGAAGGCGAGGATGTGGCGGTCCCCGGCGCTGACGATGCCGATCCCCTTGGCGCAGTCCATGGGACTGCCGCCCCCGACGGCCACGATGGCGTTGCAGCCTTCGGTCCGGAAGGTCTCGGCCCCGGCCATGACCTCGGCGTCCCTCGGATTGGGGGAAACCGCCGAAAAGACCGCCACATCCAGGTTATAGGCGGCAAGGCTTTCGATCACCTCGCCGGTCCAGCCGGCCGCCGTCACCCCCGGATCGGTGACCAGAAGCACCTTCCGGGCGCCCAGGTTGGCGGCGTATTGTCCGGCCAGTTTCCGGGCGCCGACGCCGAAGATAAACTCCGGCGCGACAAATTTTCGAAGTTCCGTCATCCCTGTGGCTTCCTTTCGGTTCCCCCTCCGCCTATGGATATACTATCTTTTGCGATCTTAAAAAAGGCCAAACAACACATCGTTCCGTTTTTGGACAGTCCGGTCCCCCCTGGAACGGCGACAATCGATCTTTATTTTTCCCACGAGATCGGGTATGGTAAAAAGCTTTTATGAAGAGGCATTAACCGAAAAGACTGGTATCGCGGATGACGGAAAACAAATATACGGCGGAATCCATCGAGGTCCTAAAGGGGCTGGCGCCGGTGCGGCGGCGGCCGGGCATGTACACCGACACCACCCGGCCCAATCACATGGGCCAGGAGGTCATCGACAACAGCGTGGACGAGGCCATCGCCGGACACGCTGATCGCATCGATGTGACCCTCCACGCCGACGACTCCCTGGAGGTGGCGGACAACGGCCGGGGCATGCCCGTGGATATCCATCCCGAGGAGGGAATTCCGGGGGTGGAGCTGATCCTGACCCGCCTCCATGCCGGCGCCAAGTTTTCGGACAAAAACTACCAGTTTTCCGGCGGCCTCCACGGCGTGGGCGTATCGGTGGTCAACGCCCTCTCGGCCCGGCTCGACCTGGAGGTCCGCCGGGACGCCCGGAAATATCACATCGGATTTGAAAACGGGGCAAAGGTCGAAGACCTGTCGGTGGTCGATTCGGTGGGCAGGAAAAACACCGGCACCACCATCCGGTTCTGGCCCGATCCCGGCTATTTCGATTCGCCCAGGTTCTCGGTCCCCCGGCTCAGGCACACCCTTCGGGCCAAGGCGGTTTTGTGCCCCGGCCTTCACGTCCGGTTCACCGACGCCCACACCGGCGAATCCGAGGAATGGCATTTCAAGAGCGGCCTGTCGGACTACCTGATGGAGACCCTCGGGGACTTCACCCTGCTGCCGCCGTCCCCCTTCGTGGGGGAGGTGAGCGGGGAAGGGGAGATGGCCGGCTGGGCCGTGCTCTGGCTCCCCGAAGGGGGCGAAACCGTGACCGAGAGCTACGTCAACCTCATCCCCACCCCCCAGGGCGGGACCCATGTCAACGGGTTCCGGAGCGGGCTTTTGGCCTCCATCCGGGAGTTCTGCGAGTTCCGCAATCTGGTGCCCCGGGGCGTCAAACTGACGCCCGACGACATCTGGGACCGGTGCGGCTATGTGCTGTCGGTGAAGCTGCAAGACCCGCAGTTCTCCGGCCAGACCAAAGAGCGGCTCTCGTCCCGTACCTGCGCCAATTTCGTCTCTTCGGCGGTAAAGGACGCCTTCAGCCTCTGGCTCAACCGCCACACCGACGTGGGCGAGGCCCTGGCGGAGATGGCCATCGCCAACGCCCAGAAGCGGTTGCGGGCCGGCAAAAAAGTGGCCCGGAAAAAGGTGACCGCCGGCCCGGCCCTGCCGGGCAAACTGGCCGACTGCGTGGGCCAGGACCCCATGCGGGGCGAACTCTTCCTGGTGGAGGGCGATTCCGCCGGCGGCTCGGCCAAGCAGGCCCGGGACCGGGAGTTCCAGGCCATCATGCCGCTGAGGGGCAAGATCCTCAACACCTGGGAGTCGGACCCGGCCACGGTGCTGGGTTCCAAGGAAATTCACGACATTTCGGTGGCCATCGGCGTGGATCCGGGGTCCAACGATCTGACCGGCCTCCGGTACGGCAAAATCTGCATCCTGGCCGACGCCGATTCCGACGGCCTCCACATCGGGGCGCTTCTCTGCGCGCTGTTCCTCCGCCATTTCCGGCCTTTAGTTGAACACGGCCACATTCATGTGGCCATGCCGCCGCTCTACCGCATCGACGTGGGCAAGGAGGTCCACTACGCCCTGGACGAGAGCGAAAAACGGGACATCATCAAAAAGATCGAATCCCGAAAGAAAAACGGCCGGCCCAACGTCCAGCGGTTCAAGGGACTGGGCGAAATGAGTCCCATGCAGCTCCGGGAGACCACCATGGCCCCCGATACCCGCCGCCTGGTCCGCCTGGTCCTGAACCCGGAGACCGCCGCCGACGACCTCATGGACATGCTCCTGGCCAAACGCCGCGCCGCCGACCGGAGGTCGTGGCTGGAGGAGAAGGGGGATCTTGCGGAGGTGATTGGGTAATACAATGGAATTTAAAGGGTATCGCGGCACGGTCGTTTATGAACCCGATGACGAGATGTACCACGGCCGGCTCGCCGGCATCAGCGACACCATAACGTATGAAGGCAACACAGCCGAAGAGCTGGAAACAGACTTCCGGGAGGCGGTCGAGGATTACCTGGAAACATGCGAGGAAATCGGAAAGAAACCGGAAAAGCCGTATTTCGGCCAACTTGTTCTGAGCGTCTCATCCGAACTCCTTTGAATCAGGATGGTCAGGATGCGGTTGAGTCATCAGGTTCGCGCCATTGAAAAAATGACAATGAACCCCATCGCCCGACTGCTTTCCTTGACCCTAATTTTTCTTCTAACCGCGCCAACCGTCGACGCGACCCAGCGGACCATCAAGCGCCGGGGCAACGACGCCCTCCGCCACGCCTTGGTCATTGGCAACGGCGATTACGCCAAAGGGCCGCTGCGCAACCCGCCCAACGACGCGGCGGACGTGACGGCGGCCCTGTCGGATTTGGGGTTTCAGGTGCAAACCCTGACCAACGCCGACCAGCGGGAGATGGAGAGGGCCATCCGGGAGTTCGGGAGCCGGCTGAAGCGCGGCGGCGTGGGGTGTTCTATTACGCGGGCCACGGGGTTCAGGTCAAGGGGCGCAACTATTTGATTCCCATCGGCGCCCGGATCGACAAGGAAACGGACGTCAAATACGAGGCCGTGGACGCCGGCCGGGTTCTGGACGAGATGCACGCGGCGGAAAACGGCGTGAACATCGTGCTGCTGGACGTCTGCCGGGACAACCCTAACCGGGTTGATGTGGGCGGCGAAGGACAATGGGGAGTCTATTGACTGGCATGGCGCAAAGAGGTATTGTGAGAATTATCGGGGCGGGGGATATCGGGATTGGCGGATGCCGACTTCGGTTTCTACGGCAACCAGAACTGGTTTCCCCCGTCCTATTCTACCTACGAGCGGGCGTTGCCGGTGCGGCGCGGCACTTGAACCTTTGGTTCTTTGAATAAAGGATGAATCCTTTCTTATCTGAAATCCTTGTAGATTCTTTAAAAAGGAATTGGGATGATGCAAAATAACACTGAAACAATAAAAACAGATGTCGCCATTTCGCTTCCGATTCACAACGCGGCGAATCATTTAGCCAAAAAGCTCGGTTTAAGCCTGTCGGAATTGTACACGCTCGCTATTACTTCCTACATGGCAAAATATCCGGAAAACATCACCGAGATGCTCGACCGCGTATATGAACAAGAGTCGTCCGCCATCGACCCGGGGCTGATGGACCTTCAAGTCAGATCTTTGGATGACGACGCATGGTGATTCGGCGAGGTGAAATTTGGTGGGCGTCTCTTCCCGCGCCTTTAGGCTCGGAACCCGGTTACCGGAGACCGGCGCTTATTCTTCAGTCCGACGTTTTTAATCAGAGCCGCATAGCCACGGTTATTGGGGTGATTCTCACCTCAAACACAAAATTGGCACAAGCCCCTGGAAATGTCTTGTTGTCCGGAACACACACAGGACTGCCGAAAGATTCCGTGGCGAATATTTCTCAGATCGTCACAATCGACAAGCATTTTCTTACTGAAAAAATCGGAGTTTTGTCGGACAAACTTTTGAAACAGATTGAAGACGGTGTTCGGCTGATCTTATGCTTATAAACCGTCTTTCCGACTCCACGCCGTTTTTGGACAAAACGGCAGGATAGATGGAGATGCGCTTATGAAAACACTCGCCCTAACCATCATCCTCGCCCTAACCCCGCTTCTCCCACCCCAACCCGCCGACGCCGCCTCCCGGGCCATCTTCCGCGTCAAGTCCCATGAACCGACCCCGGCAATCTTTCCTTTGGCGACATCTGGCAAGAAGCCGAGCAACAACGCCAAATCAAGGAAGGCTGGCAACAATGGCAGGCCGTCATGGACGGCAAATACGACGAAGTCAAAAAAATCGACGCCGCTTCCCATATCGATTCAACCCGCAAAGCCGAGGCCTGGGGCCGGTTTTTGTCGGCCCTGGAAAAAGAAAACAACCCCTACGGCACTGCGGACGACCAGATGGCGGCCTACGCCAAGGCGCGAGTGGCGCATTGGCGGTCGGCTGCGGCGGAAGAAAGCCAGGTTTCGGTTTCGCAGGTTGCCGTGGCGCAATCGAGCGGGCCGAGGGAAATTGAGTGGGGCGGCCGGTTTGTGGCTTACGACGACGGTTTAGCGAAGAACGCATCCATGTTGAAAACAATGGCGTTCCGGAAAATCAGGACTTTGGCGCCGGCCACCGCGAGTCCTCGTTAACGTCACAATCGGAAAAGGAAAAGACAGACGCCGCAACGTTCGGAATCGCCGGCGACATGGCCGGCTGGATGTTTTATCACTTTCACGACACAAGCGCCATGGCCCGGGTCAGGCGGCCTCACACGGTTCGAGACAATGAACGCCTCCGGGCCGACGGGGGCAACCTGGCGGCCTTTCTTTTGGCGTTGCGCGGAAAAGATCAAGGGCGGTACGAACTCATAAGAGACACGATTCGGCTGGCGGCCCCATTTTTCGACGATTTCAAACTTCGTCCAAATCAGCTTGACAACGGTGACGCCATGATTCAACTGGAATGGTTGCAAACGCTTATGGATTATCCATTTCATCCAAGCCAGCTTTCGGACGGAACCCTCCGGTTTATCTGCCTTGCCGCCGCCCTGCTTCAACCCGATCCCCCCCCGGCAATGTTTTTTGATGAGCCGGAACTGGGCCTTCATCCAGAAGCCCTCGGCGTCCTGTCCGGTTTGTTCCAACAAGCCGCGACCCGAACGCAAATTTTTGCGGCCACCCAAGGGAATGGCTGGAAGAATACACATTGGGAGAATTGTGGCAGAAGAATTTGTTTGAAGGAGGGCCGGGAATTTGAAGCATTGCTGTTTAGCCAACCGGATGTCCTGGCGGAAACCCCATTTTAACGAATGGATTGCAAAACTGGAATCGCTTTCATAATCCAAAGAATCAACAGGTTATTCTATGATCGAAACCCAAGCCACCCGCCCCGATGACGGCATCGAAGAACTCCCACTGGGCGATTTTACGGAAAAAGCCTACCTCGAATACGCCATGTACGTCATTTTGGACCGGGCCCTGCCGCACATCGGCGACGGGCTCAAGCCGGTCCAGCGGCGCATCGTCTACGCCATGTCGGAGCTGGGGCTCCGGTCCACGGCCAAATACAAGAAATCGGCCCGGACCGTGGGCGACGTGCTGGGCAAATTCCATCCCCACGGCGACACGGCCTGCTACGAGGCCATGGTGCTCATGGCCCAGCCCTTTTCCTACCGGTATCCGCTGGTGGACGGACAGGGCAACTGGGGCGCGCCCGACGATCCCAAATCCTTCGCCGCCATGCGGTACACCGAGTCGCGGTTGTCGCGGTACGCCGATCTGCTGCTCAGCGAACTGGGGCAGGGGACCGTCGACTGGGTTCCCAATTTCGACGGGGCCCTCACCGAGCCGGCCATGCTCCCGGCCCGGCTGCCCAACATCCTGCTCAACGGAACCAGCGGCATCGCCGTGGGCATGGCCACCGACATCCCGCCCCACAACCTCCGGGAGACGGCCGACGCCCTCATCCACCTGCTGGACCACCCCGACGCCACGCTGGAGGAGATCTGCGAACGGCTGCCGGGCCCGGACTATCCCACCAGCGCCGAAATCATCACCCCCCGGTCGGAGATTTTGGAGATGTACCGGACCGGCAACGGGGCCATCCGGATGCGGGCCGTCTTCCACCGGGAAAACGGCGACATCGTCGTCACCGCCCTGCCGCACCAGGTCTCCGGGGCTAAAATCCTGGAGCAGATCGCCGGGCAGATGCAGGCCAAAAAGCTGCCCCTGGTGGCCGATCTCCGGGACGAATCCGACCACGAAGCGCCCACCCGTTTCGTGATCGTGCCCCGATCCAACCGGGTCGATGTGGACGCCCTCATGGCCCATCTTTTCGCCACCACCGACCTGGAACGGACCTACCGGGTCAACCTCAACATCATCGGGCTCAACGGCAAACCCCAGGTCAAGGGATTGCGGGCCCTCCTCCGGGAGTGGCTCGATTTCCGAATCGAAACCGTCCGCCGCCGGCTCCAGCACCGATTGGACAAAGTGATCAACCGCCTCCACATCCTGGAGGGGTTGATGATCGCGTTTCTCAACATCGACGAGGTCATAGCCATCATCCGGAGCGAGGACAAACCCAAGCCGGCGCTCATGGACCGGTTCAACCTGACCGACGTCCAGGCCGAGGCCATCCTGGAGCTGAAGCTGCGCCATCTGGCCAAACTGGAGGAAATCAAGATCCGGGGCGAGCAGGACGACCTCTCCAAGGAACGGGCGTCTTTGGAAAAGATTCTGGGGTCCGAGGCCCGGCTCAAATCCCTCGTCCGAAAGGAGATCAAGGCCGACGCCAAAACCTACGGCGACGACCGGCGGTCCCCCATGGCCGAACGCAAAGAAGCCCAGGCCTTCACCAAGGCCGACCTGCTGCCGTCGGAACCGGTGACGGTGGTCCTGTCCGCCAAGGGATGGGTGCGGGCGGCGAAAGGGCACGACATCGATCCGGCCGGGCTGAGCTACAAGACCGGAGACCGGGTCCAGGATGCGGCCCGGGGCCACAGCAACGGCGAGGCCTTCTTTCTCGATTCCACCGGCCGGAGCTACACGCTGCCCGCCCACGGCCTGCCCTCGGCCCGGAGCCAGGGCGAACCCCTGAGCGGCCGGCTGAACCCGCCGGCCGGGGCGGAGTTCATCGCCGTGATCATGGGCAAATCCGACGAGATCCTGCTGCTGGCCAGCGACGCGGGGTACGGATTCATCCTCCGCCTTTCGGACCTGCACGCCAAAAACCGGGCCGGAAAAGCCGTCCTGACCATCCCCAAAGGGGCCCAGGCCCTGCCGCCTCTTCGCGTGCCCAACCCCGAGACCGACCTTGTCTGCGCCGTCTCCAACGAGGGCCGGATGCTGCTCTTCCCGGTCCGGGACCTCCCCATGCTGCCCAAAGGCAAAGGCAACAAGATCATCCAGATACCGTCGGCGCGGCTCAAGACCCGTAAGGAATACGTGTCGATTCTCATGGTGGTTCCCGAAAACGCGCACCTGATCGTTCATGTGGGAAAACGGTTCATGACCCTCAAGAGCGCGGACCTGGCGGCCTACCAGAGCGAACGGGGGAGACGCGGGAAACTGCTCTCCCGGGGCTTCCGGAATGTGGAACGGATCGAAGCGGTCCTGCCCGGAAAAGATGAGAGTGACGATGAGGGCGAGCGGGGGCAGTTGTCGTTGATGTAGCTAATTCCATTTTTTTTCTCTTGCGTATCAGGATTAACGAGCATTATCATTAAGGTGTTGATTTAATGGCCGACACCATGGGTGTTTCTGGCATCGACATGACAATTGCAAATTGGCGAGATTGCCAAAATCAAGACTCGATTTTTGGAAAACAAAACTCGAGGGGAACAAGAAAAGAGACGAAGAAAATCAGAAACGACTGAAAGAAATGGGATGGGAATACCTCGTGATATGGGAATGCGAGGCGAAAGACAAAGAAAATATGCGCGATAAAATCCAATCTTTTTTAGACTGCGGCAAGAGGGCTGAAAAATGAGATCAGTCGAGCTTTTCGCGGGCGGAGGTGGACTGGGCTTGGGTCTGAGTTTGGCCGGTTTCGAACCGGCTCTTGTCATCGAATGGGATAGATGGGCCTGCGACACCATGAGGGAAAATCAAAAACTGTGTTACCCCTTAGTCAAAGACTGGCGGATCATAAAGGGGGATGTTCGCGATTTCGACTATTCCAAAATGGAGGATATAGACCTTGTGTCCGGCGGCCCGCCTTGCCAGCCGTTTTCGCTTGGTGGGAAGCATGGGGGCGACAAGGACAAAAGGGATATGTTTCCGTCAGCGGTGAACGTTGTCGAGAAACTTCGACCACGCGCTTTTGTTTTTGAAAATGTGAAAGGCATCACTCGTCAATCCTTCGCCAATTATTTTCAATACATACTGCTTCAACTAACATATCCGGAAATTTCTAAAAAAGAGAACGAACCGTGGGTGGATCATTTATCGAGGCTTGAGCGGCACAAAACATACGGTAAGGTCGCCGGCCTTCAATATAATGTCGTAACAAGAGTCCTCGATGCGGCGAACCATGGCGTACCCCAACGAAGGGAGCGCGTCTTCATCGTTGGATTTCGCTCCGATCAACGCCGCGAGTGGAGTTTTCCAAGAACGAGCCATGACCTGGACGCCCTGCTTTATGAACAATATGTAACGGGGGAATACTGGGATCGTCATTGCGTGTCGAGCGGAAAACGGCCTGCTCGGCCCGCGAAATACCATAAAAAAATTGAAAAACTCGGTCAGAGTATGTTGCCCGGCATGAGAGCCAAACCATGGCGAACCGTCCGGGACGCGCTTATCGGCGTCCCGGATCCGCGCAGCGAAGAGGCCGCCAACTTTTTCAATCATAGATTTCAGGAGGGCGCCAAGGTCTACCCCGGTCACACCGGAAGCCCCCTTGATATGCCCGCGAAAACACTGAAAGCAGGTGATCATGGCGTTCCTGGTGGGGAAAACATGCTGGTAATGCCCGATGGCGATGTCCGGTATTTCACGGTTAGGGAATCCGCGAGATTGCAAACCTTCCCGGATGGGTACCGGTTCCATGGATCCTGGAGCGAAACGATGCGCCAACTGGGCAATGCGGTTCCGGTTTCCCTGGCCCGTATCGTCGGATCGAGCATCGCATCTCAACTGGTTGCATCCGAGGAAACCAAAATCAAACGGACGGCGGGACACGGTGAAAGAAGAAACGCCATATAACCCACTTGACAAACAGCATTTAGGTCAAAGCGTCGCCGATGCCCTATTAGGGAAACCGCTGATCAATTTAATGGACCTGTCGCCATTTAAAGGGGCGGGTATATATGCCATCTATTATGAAGGCGATTTTCCTCCTTACGCGCCCATATCCAGAAAAACGGAAACAGAAATTCCAATCTACGTCGGAAAAGCCGTTCCAGCCGGAGCAAGGAAAGGCAATTTCGGCCTGGATACAGACCCGGGTCCCGTCCTTTTTGGAACAAACTGATTGATGGCTTCGGCAACCATGATCCCGGCAAAGGTCGTTATAACCAATATCGATCGAGGTGGGATACGCTACATCCCGGCCGCCCATGGGCGATGAAATGTCGGAAACGGCCAGAGAGCGCCGAACAAATCACCATGGAAGTCGAAGAATTCCTGCGCGGGATTCTTGATTAGTTAATGACATAAAATTTGCATCAAAACCGGGGCTCCGATAATATGGAAAACAAGGAGAACGGTTCCGCATGAATGGAGACAGTATTACAAAGAGGCCGAACCCCGGCCGGATCATACTCGCTGTGTGGATGATCATCTGGCTCGGACTCCCCATCGGTCCGGCAATCGCCCAGGAGTTACCCAACGGATCCAACAGCGACGAGATTGTCGCCGTGGACATCCCTTACGACCTGTTTTTGACCCTCGCCCGATACGAAGATCTCACCGAAGCGGAACGCCAGGGGCGGCCCGTCGCGGCGGAACTGGTCCCGGTCATCGAAACCATTGTCGATGCCCTAAAAACCGAACGGGAAAAGTTCCATCTGATCCTCGCCCAGGGCCTGTCCGACCGGGACCTGAGACGACGCCTCGCCCAACTGGACCGTCTCATCCACGATTACGAAAATGAACTCCGGCACCGCCGCAAAGCTTTTGAGGCCGCGCATGACAAAAACCGGTCGGCCCCTCCGAACCTGGAGCGCCTGGCGTCGGAAGCCCAGCGCACCCGGGAGCGAATCCAGGCGCAACTCTCCCAGAGCCCGG
>JAABTM010000327.1 GCA_011389855.1 Desulfobacteraceae bacterium | reverse complement strand
GCGTGAATCCGGCCAGGGCGCGCGGCATGTCCGCGGCATGGAGTGAAGGGCTGGTCGCCGTCAGCGCGACCGCCAGTATCAGTAAAAACAATCGGTTCATGATCTCCTCCCCGAGGCCCGCGTCATGGGGCCTTCATAGATGGCCATCTTCTTCCATAACGAACGGTAACCACTACAAAACATACTTCAATACGCCAGCCGCCCCAGGGATTTCAGGATGAGGGCGAATCCCATGGCGAACATGCCCATGAGGCCCATGCCGCAGGAAAATCCGGCCAGGAGCACCGGCGCGTACTGCCGCCACATGGATCCGTACCGCTTCAGGAAAAAATAGCGACCCAGCAACGCCCCCGCCACCTCCAGGATCAGGCCGTGGGGCGTGGACTGGCCCAGCCCCCGGACCACCCCGTAAATCAGCATCACCGGCAGCCCGAAAAGGCTCAGGAAGCCGTAGCAGACCACCCCGAACCCCAGGCCGGAGATCACCACCAGGCCGCTCAGGGCCTCATAAAACAAGGCGTTGCCTTCCAGGGTGGAGGTCTGCATCAGGAGCGTGTTGAGGGCCTGAAGGTGCCACATTTCCTGCGCATACGGGTAGGCGGACGACGGAATGGGCGCCAGCCGCCAGATGAACTGGGAAAAGACCAGGCTGGCGATCATCACCACCGGAAACACCACGATCTCCGACTTGATGATCCCCCGGATGGAAGTGCCGGTCAGTTCCACCTGCCGGAACTGGACCGTCGCCTCCCCGTAGTTGTGAATGGGGATGGGCGCGTACCAGATCTCGATGCCCTGGTATCCGAAAAACCGGGCGCCGGCGATGAAGGACGCCTCCCGCACCATGGGCAGGCTCACGAACTGGCCGGCGATCCCTTCCATCCGGGCCGTGATGTAGGAGAGGATCGGGGTGTAGAGAAACCCGTATCCCAGAAAGAAAATCCACGGAAAATTGGGGACCAGCCAGACGCACAGCGCCACGTAGGTCAGCGTCGACGCGACGTAGATGCCGATGGAGATCCAGAAATTGAAATCCCCCCGGCCCGGCGGCGGCTGGAACAGGATTTTCCAGGAGCCCCGCCGCTCCGACCCCTTCCGGAAAGAGGCGATCACGTGCCAGACGCCGATGGCGCCCACGGCCAGCCCTAGTCCGATGCCGAAGCTCATGTAGAAGTCGAAATTGTTGGCGAAGACCGTGTCGACGGTCTCCATGCCCGGATGCCAGCGGGTCAAAACCCCCCATTCCCGCAGAAACGGGTTGAGAATGATGGTGATGATGAGCCCCGCCAGCCCGCCCATGACCGCCCAGAAGGGGAGCACCATGCCGATGAAAATCAGCCCCAGGTCGAGCTGGATGCCGGTGGCCACGGCCGGCAGGATGTCCTCGGTATGATGGGTGAGGTCGATCCAGGGGATGGGGATCAACCGGATGGGCTCCGTGAAGAGCAACTCGGATGCCGTGGGCAGCAGCACGTAGATGCTGCCGAAGAGCAATCCGATGACCCCGCCGATGGAAAAGACCCGCCATTTCCATCCCGTGACCTTGTCCTCGGCCGATTCCGCCAGGGCCATGGTGCCCAGCGCCCCCACCGGCGCCATGGGGAAGGGGAGCTTTTCCACGTCGGAGGTGATCCGGTAGAGCGCATATCCCAACCCGAAATGATCGACCCGCTGGATAATCTGGGATCCCACCAGCAACAGGATGGGGATCATCCAGTCCCGATGGAAAAACGTCCGTTCGATCAGCGACGCCGATTCCGGGGCCGGCGCCACCCAGGAGGGGATAAACTCGGCGACGCCCAGCATCCGGGCCGCGTCGGACTGAATGAGATACTGGTTCCACAGCAACCCCTGGAACGGCGACGCCAGGGCCGCCCCGGCCATGTAATACAACAGGAAAATCTCCTGCTGCTTCAGCTCCTGAAACGACCGTTTGGCGATCTCGGCGAACAGGATGATCGTCACCCACCGGGCCGCCGGCCCCACGCCCGTGCCGATGACCAGTTGCAGGTACATGCTGCCCGGCATCATCAGAAAGCCGATGAAGATCGCGCCGATGACGGTCCGCCAGCCGAATCCCTCCTCGAAATGAGTGGGTGGCGGCAGTAAATCCCGATATTCCTGGAGTTCCTTGTCTTCGTACATGACGCGTTACGCTCCTGTGGCCTCAGTCGGGCAAGACGAGATAGCTGGCATCACTGAACCACCCAATGACGGCCCAAGCGCCTCCCATGAGAAAATCACCGATGATGAGGCCGACAAAAAAGAGCCGGAGGCGTTTAAACAACCCCACCCCGCCGTAGCGCATGCAGAGGGTGTTGCAGAACCAGCCGACGAAAAAGCTGAACCAGAGGATCCGCATGGCCGAGCTGTAGGTGGTCAGGTAGCCGATGGGGTGGATGGGCCACCAATAGAACCGATGATAGCAGAGCACCAGGCCCGTCATGACCACGGCGCCCACGATGGCGAAGGTGAACATCCAGTGGCTCGCCACGTGGGGCGTCTCCACCAGGGTCTGGATGTTGGCGTAGACGGTGGTCACGGTCCGGCTGGCCCAGTCCATCTGGAGTTCCCGGATGCCGAATTTATAACAGAGCATGAGCATGGCCCCGAAGGAGACCGCCACCGAGGTGACGAGCACGAGCCCCATGCCTCCCAGGAAGACCTTTTTATTCTTGACCGGCTGGGAGAGGCTTCCGGCGTGAAAAAGCGACGGCATAAGGGATTCCCGCAGGTCCAGGAAAAGCACCTTCTGGACCACGGCGGCCAGCAGGAGGCCCACCTGGCTGAAAAACCCAGGGCCGAAAAAGGCGATCAGCCCGTCCAGGGGCGCGGCGGTGAGGGTGAAATAGGCGATGCCGCCCTGGCAGATAACCCGGCTGGCCACGATCATCACCATGAAAAACGCGCCGGTGAGCAGAAAGGCCGCAAAGGGGTTCATGCCGGCCCATGCCAGCCAGACCAGGATGGCGATCCAGCCGAGCACCGCCCCCCAGAAGGAGGCCCGGACGGAAAACCACTCGGTCCGCTCCCCCCGCTTCCGGGAGCGGAAGGTGACCGCGTCTTTGATCGCCTCCATGAGATGCCGCCGCGCCAACCAGAGGATGAAGAGGAAAAAGACGCCGTAAGCCCCCACCATCTGGGTCTCCTCGGGCTGGGCCAGGGTGGGGCCGAAGGTGACCCCCAGGGCCGCCGCCGGCACGCTGTACCCGATCACCCCCAGAAGGCCGTAAAGCAGCCCGCCCAAAATAAAAAAGAACCAGAAGGAAAAGGAGATCTGCCGGGACGCGAGGAAGGCGAACCCGATAAAAGCCGGATAAAGGTAAATTTTGAGCTTGTAGAACCCGGAAAAGAGGCCGTACTGGGGGAAATACTCCCCGGCCAGGATCAGGGTGGGAATCTGGGGCCAGACCGGAAAATAGAAATGGAGCCCGTTGATGGTGTGGATGAAGACCGGGACCAACAGCCCCGTCAACAGGTACCGGTCCAGCAGGAACCCGCCCAGCCGGCCCTCGTCAAAGGCCTCCTCCATGAGCAGGGGCACCCGGAGCAGGGGTAGATTCATCCGCTCGTTGTTGACCCACTGCCGGGCCAGGAGGTTGACAAAGCAGACCATCACGAAATAGCAGAGCAGGATGAACAGGCCCCACATGAGCAGGGGCGCGACCCAGGCGGCCCAGGGCATCGACGAGAAGACCTCGCCCCACCCCATCTCCCGGCCGCCGGGCAGGCCGTCGTAGAGCTGGCGGACCGCCTCGCCGTCCCCGGGATAGAGGGCCCCGGGCAGCAACGGCTGGAGCGCCTCGGCCCACCGGTTGCCCACGGTGGCGAAATGAAACGGCGCGGTGAGGTTGATGAAAAAGGTCCGCGCCAGACCCGTATAGGCGATCCCCGAGGCCATGACCGTGAAAATCCAGATTACCAGCAGCTCCCGCCCTGTCAACAGGGACAGCCCGGAAAACCGCCGAATCAGGGCCGCGAAAACGGTCAACCAGACGGTGATGAAAAACGGCGCCAGCGGGAAATGCCCCCCGCCCAACGGCGTCCCATGCAAATAGCTGTTGTTGTAAGGCGTCAGCGCACAAATCGCGATGGAAAGAGCCAGTCCAACGAGCACAGCCCGCCATCGAATGGCCTGGGTCGGAGACGGCGCAACAGGTATCATTCGCCCCTCCTTTGTCCCTCTGTCCCTTTGTCCCTCTGTCCCCCTGTCCCTTTCTCCTTTTCCTCCCCCGCCACCTCCGCATACCGCCGATGCGCCTCCGCATCCATGGACCGCCACAGCAACAACTGTTTCCGCAGCTCGTGGAGAAAAGGCCGGTTGAGGCGGACCCAGGTGCTCTCCTCTCCCGACTCCCGCTCGATGTCGGCCTCCACCGACACGTAGCCGGGGTTTTCCGGATCGGGCCTGAACCGGAGCGCCGTGGACTGCATGATCCCGAAATCGAACGGCGCCAGCCAGACCCGGACCCGGATGACCAGGCATTCCGGATCATCCGGCCTCTCCGCCGACGCTGCCGCGCACCCCTGCTCCATGACCGCCGACCCGGTGGAGAACCGGCCGTGGGAAATGTCCCGGTGATCCCGGAAATATTCGAGAAGAAATCCGGCCATGCTGGCCTGCTCCCCCCGTTTCATGAGGAACGGGAACTGGATGGAGAGGGTCCCGTTCTCAGGCGCCGGCAGGGTCCAGGCCCGATTGACGTCCGGAATGGCGATGTCGGCGGCCACCTTCGACGGGTAGATCACCGAGATCAGCACCACCAGCATCACCAGGATCATAGCCCCCACCCCGGCCAGCGAGGAATAATTGACGGTGATGCCGGCCCACAAGGGCGTTTCGGCGAACAGACTGGCCGACACTTGAGCCACCAGGTACCCCAGCACCACGCTCAATACCGCAAACGCCATCGACTCGGCAATGAACAGGAACGACACATGGGAGGGCGCCAGCCCCACCGACGTGTAGATGCCGATCTCCCGCTTCCGCTCGTAGACGCTGCCGATCATGGTGTTGAGCACGATGAAAATGGAGATGATCAGCGGGATGGCGATATTGGGCACGCCGCTGTAGCTGAAGGTGTCCGAGGCGTTGTAGATGTAAGTGCCGTCCGCCTCGCCGGAAAAGATCATCAGCCCGAAACGGTCGGAGAGTTGTCGGGCCAGTCGGCGGTTGTCCACGCCATCGGCGCCTCCCTCCCCCGTCATCACCACAATCCCCTTCAAACTCCCCCCATGGGCCAACAAAGTCCTATACGGCAAAATGGCCATCAGGTCCGGCTCCACGTGCTGGTACCGGCTCTGGAAGGTCTGGATGTCGGCCCCCGATTCCATGGCTTCCATTTCCACCTCGGTCAGCTCCGCCGATACTTCGGAGGGGAAGGTTACCGGCGTTACGGGTTCGTCGTCCAGGCCGGCGACTTTCCCAT
>JAABTM010000326.1 GCA_011389855.1 Desulfobacteraceae bacterium | reverse complement strand
CGTTTTCCTTCTACCTGGACGGCCTGAGCCTCCTTTTCGCCCTCCTGATCACCCTTATCGGCGCTTTGGTGGTCCTTTATGCCGGGGCTTACATGGCCGAAGAAAAACACTCCGGCCGGTTTTTCGCCTACCTGCTGGCGTTCATGGCCGCCATGCTGGGCGCGGTGCTGGCGGACAACGCCATCACCCTGTTTCTGTTCTGGGAGATGACCACCGTCACCTCCTATCTCCTCATCGGATTCAACCACCGGGAGGCGGTCTCCCGCGCCGCGGCCCGCCAGGCCCTGCTGGTGACGGGGGGCGGCGGCCTGGCCCTGCTGGCCGGGCTGGTGCTGCTGACTCAGGTGAGCGGGGAAAGCGAGATCTCCGCCCTGCTCCTTCAAGGAGAGGACGTCAAAGCGCACGCCGCCTATCCGGCGATCCTGACGCTGGTCCTCATCGGCGCCTTCGCCAAATCGGCCCAGGTCCCTTTCCACTTCTGGCTCCCCAACGCCATGGCCGCGCCCACGCCGGTAAGCGCCTACCTCCATTCCGCCACCATGGTCAAGGCGGGGATCTACCTCATGGCCAGGCTCCACCCCGTACTGGGCGGGACCCCGGCCTGGGAGGCGGCCCTGACGGCGGTGGGCGGGCTGACCGTGGTCGTCGGCGCTTACATGGCCGTGACCCGCACCGATATGAAACAGGTGCTGGCCTATTCCACCGTGGGGGCCCTGGGCCTGTTCACCCTGCTGCTGGGGGTGGGGTCGCCGTCGGCAGTCACGGCGGCCCTGCTCTACCTGACGGCCCACGCCCTCTACAAGGGGGGACTGTTCATGGTGGCGGGCATCCTCCGCCACGAGACGGGAATCGGGGATGCCGACGCCCTGGGCGGCCTGTGGCGGGCCATGCCGCTGACGGCCCTGGCGGGCGGCCTGGCGTTTCTCTCCAAAGCGGGGCTGCCGCCTTTCGTCACCTTTCTGGCCAAGGAAGAGACCTTCGCGGCCACCCTGTCGGCCGGCCTGTCGACCCCATTGTCCTGGGCGATCACCGGCGCGGCGCTCCTGGTCTCCATCTCCTTTGTGGCGGCCGGGGCCATCGTGGGAATCCTCCCTTTTTTCGGGCGGCGGACCCGGCCGGACGGCGACCATCGGGAAGTCTCCTTTACGTTTTTCCTGGGGCCGTTGACCTTGAGCCTGGCGGGGCTGGCCGCGGGGATCTTCCACAAACCCCTGGAGACCTGGATTTTGTCGCCGGCCGCGGCCGCGGTGATGGGGTCGGCGCCGGACATCCATATGACCCTCCTGCCCCATGCGGACCTCAAACTGCTTCTGAGCGGGGTGGCCGCGGCGGCGGGACTGATCGTCTACCGGCTCTGGAGCCATCGGTTCCGAACGGTCGTCTCCCGGCTGGACGTTTCGGATCGGATGGGCCCGGAGGCGGCTTACTACTCCGCGCTCCGATCCGTTCGCTTTGCCGGACTGTTGGTGGGATGTCGTCTCCAGAACGGCCGCCTTCGGCAGTACCTGCTGCTGGTGACGGTCGGCGCCCTGGCGCTGGTGGGCGGACCCCTTATCCAAATGGGCATTCCCCGCATCGGAAGCGCGGCGTCGGCCTACCCCCACGAACTCGGTTTGGCGGGGATCATGCTGGCGGCCGCCGTTCTGGTCACAACCGCGCGATCCCGCATGACCGCCATTGCCGCCCTGGGGGCGTTGGGCTACGGCATGACCCTCTTTTTCTTCCTCTTCAGCGCGCCGGATCTGGCCATGACCCAGTTGGGCATCGAAACCCTGTCGGTGATCCTGCTGGTGTTGGCCATCTACCGCCTGCCGTCCCGAAGCCGGTTTATCGGTTCGGAGAGACGCCTGCTCCATGGAGCGGCGGCCCTGACCGTCGGGGCCGCGGTGACGGTTCTGATGGTCCATGTGCTTTCCCGTCCGGCGACCGACCGGATCGGCGGTTATTTTCTGGAAAACAGCTACCGTCTGGCCCACGGCAAAAACGTGGTCAACGTCATCCTGGTAGATTTCCGGGGCATCGACACCCTGGGGGAAATCACGGTGCTCTCCCTGGCCGCCCTGGGCGTCTACGCCATTCTCCGGCTGGTCCCGAGGGGCGAAAAGTCCCGGAAAGAGAGGTCGGCATCGTGAAGGAACATCGCTTCACCTCTTTGATCCTGGCCGCAGCCACCCAGTACCTGCTGCCCCTTTTGCTGTTTTTGTCGGTGGACATCCTGCTCCGGGGCCACAACAAGCCCGGCGGGGGATTCATGGGCGGCATCATGGGCGCCTCGGCCCTGGCGCTCTATTTTATGGCACACGACGCCCGCTCGGTCCGACGGATTCTCCGGATTCATCCCCGGTATTTTCTCGCCATCGGCCTGCTGGCCGCCGCGGTCAGCGGCCTGTTGCCCCTTTTCTTTGGAAAACCGTTCATGACCGGTATCTGGTGGGACCGCCATCTGCCGGTGATCGGGATGGTGGGCACGCCGTTGCTTTTCGACGTGGGCGTCTACAACGTGGTGGTCGGCGTGATCATGACCATCTTCCTGACCCTGATGGAGAATCGGTAACATGGAACTCGTTCTTTCCGCGGTCACGGGCGGCCTGTACGCGGCGGGCCTGTTCATGATGATGCGCCGGTCCCTTTTCAACATGATCCTGGGGCTGATTCTTCTGGGCCACGCCGCCAACCTGCTGCTCTTCACCCTGGGCGGACTGGAGCGGGGAAACCCCGCCTTCGTGGCGTCTGATCCGGCCGCGGCGGCATCCTTTCCGGACCCTCTTCCCCAGGCCCTGATTCTGACCGCCATCGTCATCGGGTTCGGGGTCAACGCCTTTGCGGTGGTGCTCATCCGGCGCGCCCACGGCGCCATCGGCGCCGATGATCTGGACGAGTTGAAATCCACGGATTGTTCCGACTGATGAGTGCATCGCCGCTTATCTGGCCCCTCCTCGTCCCCCTGCTGACGGCCATCGGTCTGCTGTTTCTCTGGCGCCGGCCGTCCTGGCATAGGTGGGTGGGGCTGGCCGGCGCCTTCGGGCTCCTGGCCGCCGGCCTCTTTCTGCTCCGGACCGTCATGACCGAAGGGGTGACGACGGCGACCATCGGAGGCTGGCCGGCGCCCTACGGCATCGTGCTGGCGGCGGACCGGCTCAGCGCCGCCCTGGTGGCTGTCGCCGGGCTGCTGGGGACGGCGGTCCACCTGTTTTCGATCTCCGGCGTCGATGCCCGGCGGGAAGCCTACGGATACTATCCGGCGCTTCACCTGATGCTCATGGGGGTCTGCGGCGCCTTTGTCGCCGGCGACATCTTCAACCTCTACGTCTGGTTCGAGGTGCTGCTCATGGCCTCCTTCATGCTGCTGGAGCTGGGCGGAGAGCGGATTCAGCTTGAGGCCGCCATCAAATACCTCGCCCTCAACCTGCTGGCGTCCGCCGTATTCCTGTCGGGGGTGGGGTTCCTTTACGGGTTCGCCGGTTCTCTCAATATGGCCGATCTGGCGGGGCGGCTGGCCCAGCGGGGTCCGTCCCCCCTGTCCAACGGGGTGGCCATGCTGTTCCTCCTGGCTTTCGGGACCAAGGCCGCGCTGTTTCCCTTCTTTTTCTGGCTGCCCGCCTCGTACCATGCGCCGCCGGCGCCTATATCGGCCGTCTTCGCCGGCCTGC
The DNA here is from genome assembly GCA_011389855.1 of Desulfobacteraceae bacterium. Classification (GTDB taxonomy): domain Bacteria; phylum Desulfobacterota; class Desulfobacteria; order Desulfobacterales; family JAABSP01; genus JAABTD01. Next base: position 1,815 of record JAABTM010000326.1, on the reverse strand, counting down.
TGACAAAGGTGGGGGTCTACGCCCTCTACCGGACCTTCACCCTGATGTTCGTCGCGGATGTCGCCTTCACCCACGGCTGGCTGATGATCCTGGCCGGACTGACCATGGTGATCGGTTTGCTGGGGGCCGTTGTCCAGGAGGATCTGCGGCGGGTCCTTTCCTTCAACCTGGTGGGGCATATCGGATTCATGGTCCTGGGTCTGGGGCTCTTCACCCCCCTGGCCCTGGCCGGGGGGATCTTCTATACGATCCACGACATGATCGACATCACCATTTTGTTTCTCATCGCCGGCGTGGTCCACCGCGAAACCGGTCGCTGGCGGATGGAGAGCCTGGGCGGCTTCTATGATCGCGCGCCGTTCCTGTCGCTGCTCTTTCTTCTGGCCGCTTTTTCCCTGTCGGGGATCCCGCCGCTTTCCGGGTTCTGGGGAAAGCTGGCCCTGATCCGGGCGGCCCTGGCCCGGGAGCAGTACCTGGCGACGGCCGCCGCTCTCGCCGCGACCTTCCTCACCCTGCTTTCCATGGCCCAGGTATGGGAGGCGGTCTTCTGGAAAGATCGGCCGGCCGCTGATCCGGAACCGGCCGATGCGCTCCGGCCCACCCGTTGGGAGAAGGTCTTTCAGATGACGCCCATCGTGGGGCTGACGCTTGTTTCCCTTGCCATGGGGCTGTTTCCGGAACCCTTTTTCAGGTACGCCGAAGCAGCGGCCCGGGGGCTGCTCGAACCGTCGGCCTACATCCTGGCCGTGCTGGGAGGAACGCCGTGAAAACCCTGCTGCTCAACATCTTTCTGGCTGTGTCCTGGATGGCCATCACCGGCGTTTTCACGGCGGAAAACCTGTTTGCCGGGTTTTTTCTGAGCGCCCTGGTGATCTGGATCGTCCAGAGCGCCGGCCGACCCACGCCCTATTTCGCCAAATGGCGTCAATTGCTCTTTTTCGCGGGGTTTTTCATCCTGGAACTCGTCAAGGCGAATCTCCGGCTGGCCATCGACGTGGTCACGCCCCGCCATCGCATGAAGCCGGGGGTGCTCGCCATCCCCCTGGACATCGAAACCGACGCCGAGATCATGCTTCTGTCCACCCTCATCACCCTCACCCCCGGCACCTTGAGCCTGGATGTATCCGAAGACCGGAAGATCCTCTACATCCACGCCATGTACATCGATGATCCGGAGACTTTCCGGCAATCCGTTAAAAAGGGCTTCGAGGCCCGGGTCATGGAGCTGTTCAGATGACGATCCATCCGTTTTTCGCTTACCTGACTACGGCGCTCATCAGCGTCTCGTTTCTGCTGACCTTTATCCGGCTGGTGATCGGCCCGTCCCTGGCCGACCGGGTGGTGGCCCTGGAACTGCTGTCCATCGTGAGCATCGGCGGGATCGCCGCCGCAACGGTGATCACGGGCAAGGCCGTTTTGCTCGACGTGGCCGTCGTCCTCGCCCTCATGTCGTTTTTGGGCACGGTGGGCTTCGCCTATTACCTGAGCGGCAAGGCCGGGGACAGCCCCGACATCGGGAAAGGGGAGGGTGCGCAACGTTTCGGAAAGGGGGCAGGGCGATGATGCAGTCGGTGATCTGCCCGGCGCTGATGGTCGTCGGCGCCCTGTTCATGGGCCTGGCTGGTCTGGGCATTCTCCGGATGCCCGATATCTACATCCGGATCTCGACCACCACCAAGGCGGCCACCCTGGGATCGGCGTTTTTGCTGCTGGGGGTGGGGGCCCGGTTCATGCAGCTCGACATCCTGGTCCGGGCCCTGGCCATCATCGTCTTTCTGGCCCTCACCTCCCCGGTTTCCGCCCACGTCATCGGCC
>JAABTM010000325.1 GCA_011389855.1 Desulfobacteraceae bacterium | reverse complement strand
ATGGAGCAGTAATGTTGACAATTCAAATGGAACATTGTCTATGGTCTATGCAGAGGGGCAGAATATTACCGCAGATCTTATTTTGAATATTGATGAACAACCACCACGTACACGTAGATTCTACTTGGTTAGTTCAAATGGAAGAGATTTTTCTCCAGCCATAGATGCTTATCCAGATCAGGATCATGATGGGCAGCCAGACGTGCCGGATATTAATCTAACGATTAGCAATGGATCGATGACAGGAACTCACGCCGTCTATGATTCGGACGGCAGTACACTTAGTGGGCTACAATTTACCGGAACAGTCACCTGCCAATAAAACGGATGCACTATCAAGGGGTGCATTGAATTTTTAATAGGGACAAATCGTAATGCCATGCCGGTTTGTCCCTATCTTCACAACCCCGACTCCCGTTCTTCCAGAATAGCGGACGACAGGTCGCTTTCCCCAAGCGACACTGGATCGAACGGCGTTTTCCAGGCCGGCGTTTTCCTTCCCCGCAACTGCCCGCACGCCGCCCCGATGT
>JAABTM010000324.1 GCA_011389855.1 Desulfobacteraceae bacterium | reverse complement strand
GATAATGACCGTCATGTTGGCGTCCAGCAGGATTTGCTGGAACCCGTCGATGGCCTCCGGCGAGGGGCGCTCGAAGGGGCTGCCCGGATGTTCGTTGAAGGGGATGAGGTTGACCTTGGACCGAATGGGGTGGAGCAGGTTTACCAGCTTCCGGGCGTCGGCCGGGGCGTCGTTGATCCCCTTCATTAATATATATTCGAAAGTGATTCGCCGCCGGGGTTTGAGGGGATAATCCCGGCAGGCGGCCAGCAGCGTGTCGATGGGATAGGTCCGGTTGATGGGCATGATCCGGTCCCGGGTCTCGTCGTCGGCGGCGTTGAGGGAGACCGCCAGGTTGACGTCCGCGTCCCGGCCCAGATCGGCCATGCGGGGGACGAGGCCGGCGGTGGAGACGGTGACCCGGCGGGTGGAAAAGCCGAGGCCGTGGGCGTCGTCGGTGATGACCCGGAGGGCCTTGACGAGGTTCCGGTAGTTGGCCAGGGGCTCGCCCATGCCCATGAAGACGATGTTGGACAGCCGCTTGGCCGGGGCGGCGCCCAAGTCTCGACGGATGTCCCGGACCTGGGCGATGATTTCCCCGGCGGACAGGTTCCGCTCGAAGCCGCCGGCGGCGGTCATGCAGAAACCGCATCCCTGGGCGCACCCCACCTGGGTGGAGACGCAGAGGGTGTGATGGTCCTTTTCCGGAATCAGGACGGTCTCGATGCGGCGGTCGTCGGCCAGGCGAAACAGGTATTTCCGGCTGCCGTCCCGGGACTCGGCGACGGTCTCGACGTCGAGCCGGGGGATGGCGAATTGATCCGACAGCAACAGACGGATATCCTTTTTCAAGTCGGTCATGGCCTCGAAGCTGTCCGCCTGCCGGCCGTAGATCCATTTGAGGATCTGGCGGGCCCGAAAGGGGGCCGCGCCCCGGTCTTTCAGCCAGTCGGTCAGTTCTTCCGAAGACAGGTCTTTGATATCGGTGCGATTCATGGTATGGATGCTTTCCGGCGTCGGCCGCGCTGGGCGCGCCTTGTTTTTCTCTTGACATAACATGCGGATCGGTTTACTTTCAAGATTTTAATTATCGACCGGATTTGACCACGGATTTCGATTATGTTCGACAACCTCAGCGACCGGCTGGAAAGCGTCTTCAAAAAGCTCAAAGGGCACGGCAAGCTCACCGAGAAGAATATCGAGGAGGGGTTGCGGGAGGTGCGCATGGCCCTCCTGGAGGCCGACGTCCACTACCGGGTGGCCAAGCAGTTCATCGCCGACGTCAAGGCCCGGGCCCTGGGCCAGGAGGTGATGAAGAGCCTGACGCCGGGCCAGCAGGTGGTCAAGATCGTCAATGACGAACTCCGGGAACTCATGGGATCCGCCAACGAAGAGCTGACCCTTTCGGGTCCCACGCCGATTCCGATCATGCTGGTGGGCCTTCAGGGGTCGGGCAAGACCACCACGGCCGGCAAGCTCGCCACGCTGTTGCGGAAAAAAGGCCGAACGCCCTATCTGGCGCCGGTGGACGTCTACCGCCCGGCCGCCATCGATCAGCTCCAGAAGCTGGGCAAGGAACTTTCCGTGCCGGTCTATCCGTCGGAGACGGGCATGGATCCGGCGACCATCTGCCGGGAGGCCCGCACGGCGGCCCAGAAAGAAGGGTGCGACACGGTCCTCATCGACACCGCCGGCCGGCTCCACGTCGATCAGGAACTCATGGACGAACTGGTCCGGATCAAATCGGCGATCCAGCCCGCCGACATCCTGCTGGTGGCCGACGCCATGACCGGCCAGGACGCGGTCAACATCGCCAAGTCCTTCGACGACGCCCTGGACATCGGCGGCGTGGTCCTGACCAAGATGGACGGCGACGCCCGGGGCGGCGCGGCCCTGTCCATCAAGGCGGTCACCGGAAAACCCATCAAGTTCATGGGCGTGGGCGAAAAGCTCAACGATCTGGAGCCCTTCCACCCCGACCGGCTGGCTTCTTCCATCCTGGGCATGGGGGATGTCCTCAGCTTCATCGAAAAAGCCCAGGAGAATGTCGATGATGAGAAGGCCGCGGAGCTGGAGCGGAAGCTGCGCAAGAGCCAGTTCACCCTTGAGGATTTCCGGGACCAGATGGCCCAGGTCCGGAAGATGGGGCCCCTGGAGGATCTTCTGGGGATGATCCCCGGCTTGGGCAAGATGAAGGCGATGAAGGGCGTCAAGGTGGACGAGCGGGAGCTGGTGAAGATCGAGGCCATGATCAACTCCATGACGCCGGAGGAACGGCGGAATCACGCCATCATCAACGGCAGCCGGCGGCGGCGCATCGCCAAGGGGAGCGGCGCCACGGTCCAGGATCTCAACCGGATGTTGAAAAACTACACCCAGGTCATGAAAATGGTCAAAAAGTTGACCAAGGGCGGCATGCGCGGAATGAAAGACATGTTGCCGTTCTAGCAGAGACATTTTTATTCACGGAAAGGACATCGTACAGGCATGTTGAAGATCAGACTGGCCAGACACGGCGCGAAAAAGCGACCGTTTTACCGGATCGTGGTGTCGGAAGTGGAGTCCCGCCGGGACGGGCGGTTCAAGGAAATCATCGGCACCTACAATCCCCTGAAGGAGCCGTCGGAGGTTATCCTCAGGGACGAGCGGGTCGCGTATTGGATGGATCAGGGGGCGATTCCCACGGACACGGTCCGGTCTCTTATCAAGACCCACGCGGCCGAGGCCAAATCCGCGTAATCCCTTTAAATACATATTTTCATCTATACAACCGGCGATCGATCTGGTAAAATCTTCTTGTTGGGTGAATCCAGGATAACGGCGGCGTGTCCCTTGTTCTCAAGTGCTCACGGCCAACAAAGGAGATGGAGCTATGAAAGAGCTGATTAAGTACATTGCCCAGGCGCTGGTCGACAACCCGGAAGCGGTTTCTGTTTCTGAAGTTGAGGGAAATCAGACATCTGTTCTTGAACTCAAGGTCGCCAAAGAGGATCTCGGGAAGGTGATCGGCAAACAGGGCCGAACGGCCCGGGCCATGCGCACTATCCTGAGCGCGGCATCGGCCAAGGTCAAAAAACGCACGGTGCTGGAGATTCTGGAATAACCGTATTGTGGAACCGGACCGACTCCTTTCCATCGGGAAGGTCGTGGGAGTCCACGGCCTGAGAGGGGCTTTGAAGGTGGCCTCCCATGCCGAATCCCCGGATACATTCGCGGCGGGGCGGACCCTGATCCTGAGGGGGCCCGGTGCAAATGAGGAAGCCAGGAGGGAGCGGTCCTGCACCATCGAATGGGTTCAACCCCATCAACGGGGGCTTCTGATCGGTTTGGAAGGCGTGGCCGGCCGAACCGCGGCCGAATCGCTGGTGGGGGCGCAATTTTATATCCGTCGATCAGAACTGCCGCCGCCGGAAGAGGGGGCGTATTACTGGGCCGACCTCATCGGGCTGACGGTGGTGGGCGCCGGGGACAAGCGCCTCGGCCGGCTGACCGCCATTCTGCCTACCGGGAGCAACGACGTTTACGTCGTCGGGGGAGACGGGGAAGAGATCCTGGTTCCGGCCCTGGAATCGGTGGTGATCGACATTGATTTAACAGCGCGAACCATGCGGGTGGATCTGCCGGAAGGTCTGTAGCGGCCCGAACGACCGGAGGGGTCCATGCAATTCGTTGTGCTCACCATTTTTCCCGAGATGTTCGGGCCGTTCTGGGATCACGGGATCATCCGGCGGGCCGTGGACGCCCGGAAGATCGTTCCCGCCACGGTCAACATCCGGGATTATGCGTCGGGCCGCCACCATGTCACCGACGACCGGCCTTACGGCGGCGGTTGCGGCATGGTGATGAAGCCCGAACCCCTGACGGCCGCCATCGAGGCGGCGAGGGCGGCGGCGCCCGGCGCCAAAACGGCGCTCATGTCCCCCCAGGGGCATGTGCTGGACAGAACAATGGCCCGCGAGCTGGCACGGCTTGACGGGCTGATTTTCGTTTGCGGCCGGTACGAAGGAATGGACGAACGGGTCTGCCACGATCATATCGATTTGGAACTTTCCATCGGCGACTATGTGCTTTCCGGCGGCGAACTGGCCGCCATGGTGGTCATCGACGCCGTGGCCCGGTTGATTCCCGGGGTTCTGGGGGGCGAGGACTCGGCGGAAAAGGATTCCTTCGAGGACGGGCTGCTGGAACACGCCCACTTCACCCGACCCGAGAATTTCAACGGGATGCGGGTGCCCGAGGTGCTCCTTTCCGGCCATCATGGAAACATCGAGGCGTGGCGCCGGGAAAACGCCATGATCCGAACCTTTCTGAAGCGGCCGGAACTGCTGACGGAGCGGCCCCTGGCTGCGGAAGAGGTGGCGGTGCTGAAGAAATGGGGGCGGGAAATTGAACGGATCATCGAGGCCCGGTCCGACGGCGGACAACCTCTGGATCGCCCTGGTTCATCATCCGGTGGTTAATAAATCCGGAGACGTCATCGCCTCGGCGGTGACCAACCTCGACCTCCACGACATCGCCCGGGCCGCCAAAACATACGGCGTCCGGGGCTATTACGTGATCACGCCGGTCCCGGATCAACAGGTTCTGGCCCGCCGGATCATCGATCACTGGACCGGGGGACGGGGCGGACGGTACAACCCGGTCCGGCGGGAGGCCCTTTCCCTGATCCGGATCAGCGACAGCCTCGAATCGGCGGCGGACGACATACGGCGGACCGTCGGCGTTGCGCCGCGGACCGTGGTCACCTGCGCCCGAAAAGGGGAAAAGACCCTCCCCTACGGTCGATTCAGGGACATGCTCGGCGACGGCGCCCCTTATCTGCTGGTGCTGGGCACCGCCTGGGGGCTGGCGCCGGACCTGATGCAGGGGGCCGACCACAGACTATCGCCCATCGAGGGGCCGACCGCCTACAACCATCTGTCGGTGCGATCAGCCGCCGCCATCATACTGGACCGGCTTC